>CALBWZ010000417.1 GCA_937893415.1 uncultured Comamonadaceae bacterium
TCGCCTTGGACTGGCACCGCATTCCTTGCGAGCCGTACCGCCCAACGGCTTACGCGAAGCGCTCGCGGGCCTTGATGCGATAGACGTAACCGCACCGATTCACATACATATTGCAGAGCAAACAAAAGAAGTAAGTGACTGCATAGCTTGGAGCGGACAGCGGCCTGTCGCTTGGCTGCTCGACCACGCACCAGTCGACGCGCGGTGGTGCCTTGTGCATGCGACACATATGGACGCAGACGAATACAGGCGGGCAGGAGCGAGCGGCGCAGTTGCAGGTCTGTGCCCAACCACAGAAGCGAACCTTGGTGACGGTATCTTCAACCTGCCGGCGTGGCGCAAGGCCGGCGGCGTTTGGGGCATCGGCTCCGATAGTCATATCTGCGTCAACGTAGCCGAAGAGCTGCTGATGCTCGAATACAGCCAGCGCCTCAGCACAAGACAGCGTAACGTCGCGGCCGATGCAGCGCAGCCACAAGTCGCAACAGCGATGATGCTTACCGCCCTTCGGGGTGGCGCACAGGCTGTTGGCCGCCCAGTAGGCGGTCTTGCCGTCGGTCAACAGGCGGACTTCGTGATGCTTAATGGGGCAGACACACCACTGAGTGGTTTGCCTGCAATCGAAATGCTGTCTTCGCATGTCTTCGCCAGCCACCGCACCAGCGCGATCGCCAAAGTATGGGTCGCAGGTTATGCACAAGTCGACTCTGGCGGTCGCCACAAACTTCACGCCAGCGCTTTAAACGGCTTTGTTACAGCGCGCCGTCAACTATTAGAAGCACCATGATTTTTAGCACCACCGAACCTCCTTTTTGTTTCCATCAGGGTACGCGGCCGCTCTTACTTTCAATGCCGCACGTCGGTACGTTTGTGCCACCCCAACTTGCTATGCGTATGTCCGAAGAGGCTCGCTATTTGCCTGACACCGATTGGCACCTTGAACAGCTGTATGAAGTTGCAGAGGAAATCGGGGCTTCGGTGCTTGTAGCCACTCACTCGCGTTATGTAATCGACTTGAACCGTTCGCCGGACGGCGCCAGCTTATACCCTGGTCAGAGAGTGACTAGCCTTTGCCCGGTGGACACCTTCAACGACACCCTCATCTACACCAATTGCAGTGAGCCTAACGATGAAGAAGTCGCGACGCGACGCAACACAATATGGCAACCTTACCATGCCAAGCTTACCGAAGAACTGGCTCGTTTAAAGGCCGTACACGGTATCGCCATGCTTTGGGACGCACACTCCATTCGCTCCGAACTACCGCGCTTTTTCGACGGCAAGCTACCCGATCTGAATCTCGGGACTAGTAATGGCACGAGCTGTTCGCCAGCGTTGGCCACAGCCTTGCTAGACATAGCCAGACAGGCCAAAGGATTTACTAGCGTACTGAACGGTCGCTTCACTGGTGGTTATATTACCCGTCACCATGGTCGACCTGACGAGGGCGTGCATGCCGTACAGTTGGAAATGACACAATCCAGCTACATGCAGGAGTCACGACCTTTCAACTACCTACCCGAACTGGCTTCCCTCGTTCAGCCTCACCTTAGACACCTACTTGAAGCCGTTCTCGCATTCGCCGAAACTCCTCGACGAGCTGATTTCTAAATGAAGGCAACCAACACCATTGTCTCTTCGCTCACAGTAGAGACCCTTGGCCAACTGTTGTGGCACACCATTTAAAATGTTCTGGTATTTAAAGATAAGCAAGACAACGGCACGGCCATGATCGGGCCTCATGACAACTTCTTCGTTATTTACCGAATGAATTCGGAAACGCTGTTATGCATGTAATTCTCGAAACTGTGCTGTCAAACATGGACTCTGATCAAGCTGCTCAACGTTGTAATTACAAGTTTTAGGTAATCCCGGCGTTGGAGCATGGGCACTGCGCAGGCGTTCTGTGAGGCTCGTGGCACTGATAAAAAGACCGCCTCTCGCCACATGCCCAACAAACTCAACGCTGATCACAGTCATCATATTTAGAAGATGCGGCGATGCGGCCTCGCTGCGCATCATCATCAACGGTACGGCCAACGCCGGCAGCTGTACGGTGGTCATGTCAGTCACCCCCACCACCGGTTCGCCCTTGATGCAGTGGGTCATCACCCGTGACCCAACGCAGCCAAAATGTACGGCTGACAACACCGGCGTTGAGCAAGCCGCAACGTAAATCGCTCAGGCAACAAAGCTGCCTGATTTGCCACCGTGTTTTTCCAACACCTTGACGTCCGTCATGGTCATGCCGCGGTCGGCTGCTTTGCACATGTCGTAAATGGTCAGCAGGCCAATTTGAACGGCGGTAGAAAATCACCTGATTTTCCTCGTACAGACCCCTAAAGAGCCGATATTGATGCGTTTGTATTTCTTGTTTAC
>CALBWZ010000418.1 GCA_937893415.1 uncultured Comamonadaceae bacterium
CGTGCTGATCGAGAACTACCGCCACGACACGTTGGCAAAGATGGGGTTGGGTTATGAGACATTAAAAGTGGTTAACCCTGGCCTCATATATACGGCTATATCTGGCTACGGTCGAACGGGCCCTTACGCCGAAAAACCTGGTTTTGATTTGATCGCGCAAGGCTTTGCTGGCTTGATGTCCATCACCGGTGAACCCAACCGTCCGCCTGTTAAAACTGGCAATTCCGTGGCCGATATTTGTGCTGGTATTTTGGCTGCAACCGGTGTGTCTGCTGCTTATGCACACAAGCTAAAAACTGGGGAGGGTCAGCAGGTTGAAACCTCGTTGATGGAGGCCGCATTGCATCAAACTTTTTGGCAGGCCTCCAGTTACTTTGCAACTGGTGAGTCGCCTGGACCAACTGGGTCTGCACACTTGCTCAGTGCTCCTTATCAAGCTTTTAAAACATTGGACGGTTGGATCAATATCGGTGGGGCAAATCAATCAAACTGGGAACGCATAGTGGGTGTGCTCGCCCAGCCTCAGTGGCTGCAAGACCCTAGGTTTGATACAAATACAGCCAGAATGCAACATGCGAATGTGTTGGCCGAAGTGATTGGTGCGGAGTTGATTCTTAAAGACTGCGCCTATTGGTTGCAGGTGTTTGATGCAGCTGGTGTGCCTGCGGGGCCGGTTCATACCATTGGTCAAGCGTTAAGCCATCCTCAGACATTGGCTAGAGACATGGTGGTTGAAGTAGATCACCCCACGCTGGGCGCTATGCAGACCTTGGGTTGCCCCATTCACTTTTCAGCCACGCCTACCCAGATTGATAGAGCTGCTCCAGATTTAGGACAACACACGAAAGAAATCTTACTTTCTTATGGCTACACAGAAGCTGATGTGCAGGACATGTATGAGCAGGGCAGTATTGCTTGATTGCTAGGTTGAGCAGGCCCTGATACCTGTGTTGCCCGTTGTTCATGGCCGCTTGCCACCACAGCCTGGGCGCACAAGCTGTTACCTGGACAACCACGTGTCGCCAAGACCATCGAAATGGGTGTTTCTGCTTGTCTCGGTGTTGCCCCAGTAGACACCGAAAGCAACGACAGCAACAACGATGAGCAGTGCGAATATTTTCCTTTTCATGAATAGCTCCTTACATGAAAGTGCAATACATGTAAAGAAACTAACCCCATCGTAGGCTATGTCAATGCGTGCCTACCCTAGTCGTGTTTGTAGCCCAGCGTTGGCGAACACATTATTCCAAGTATTCATGCACTTGTAGCGCATTAATTTGTCGGCGTTCCGCTTCTTCATGACGCAGTTGCACACGCCTAATTTTTCCTGAAATGGTTTTGGGCAGCTCGGTCACAAACGTGATGCGACGAACGCGCTTATAGGGTGCCAAGCGTTCTTTGGCAAATGTGAAAATCTCGCGCGCCAGTGCCTCACTGGGTTGTTGGTTGGCCGCCAAAATAACAAATGCTTTTGGGATGGTGTTGCGCACTGGGTCTGGGCTGGGTATCACAGCCACTTCCACCACGCTAGGGTGCTCAATCAGTGCGCTTTCAACTTCAAACGGGCTGATGCGGTAACCGGCTGATTTAAACACGTCGTCAGCCCGTCCAACAAAGGTAATGTAGCCATCGCTGTCGCGTTGTGCCACATCGCCGCAGTGGTAGTAGCCGTCGCGCATCACCTCCGCCGTTTTTTCTGGGCTGTCGGCGTAGCCCACCATCAAACCAACAGGTCTGGGTGACAGCGACAAGCACACCTCACCCTCGTCGCAGGCTATGCCCTCGGCATTGAGGAGTTCCACGTGGTACCCGGGCAATGGCTTTCCCATTGAGCCAGCTTTGACAGCTTGGCCGGGTGAGTTGCCAATTTGTGCACAGGTCTCGGTTTGTCCGTATCCATCGCGCAGTGTTAAGCCCCAGCTGTTTTGAATTTGATCGATGATTTCAGGGTTGAGTGGTTCACCCGCGCCGATGACTTCGCGCAACTGCAATTTGTCGCGGTAGCTGGCCAAATCTTCTTGAATCAACATGCGCCAAACTGTTGGCGCTGCACACAAACTGGTGATAGGACGCTTGCTTAGTTGTTCTAGTAACGCGGTCGCATTGAATCTGGCTGTGTTGTAAATAAAAATACCTGCACCTGCAATCCAAGGCGCAAAGAAACAACTCCACGCATGCTTAGCCCAGCCCGGAGAGGAGATGTTTAAGTGCATATCGCCAGGCATTAAACCCAACCAATACATGGTCGATAAATGCCCAACTGGGTAGCTTTGCTGCGTATGCAACACCAGTTTGGGCAACGCGGTTGTACCGGATGTAAAGTACAGCAGCATTGGGTCCTGTGCGTGCGTAATTCCCTGAGGTGTAAACACAGTAGGCGCGTTATAAGCGGCATCAAAGTTGATCCAACCGTCATGCGGTTCGCCCACACACAACCTTGTGAATGTCTGCGTGACCAAGGCAAATTTGTGTGTCTGAGCTGAGCCCACCACCACGTGCTTCACCTCGCCGCGCGTCATGCGGTCCACGATGTCTGTGTCGGTGAGCAGTGAGGTTGCTGGAATCACCACAGCGCCGAGTTTGAAGGCTCCCAACATGGTGTCCCACAGCGCCACCTCGTTGCCAAGAATCATCAGTATTTTGTCCCCTCTGCGAACGCCTTGCGCATGCAAAAAGTTTGCCACTTGCGAGGACCGCATAGACATGTCAGAAAAGCTGAGTTGTAACTCGTCGCCACCTTCTTCAACAATATGCAGGGCAGTGCGGTGGTTGTCAATTGCCATTTGGTCGAAGTGATCAATGGCCCAATTGAACGCATTAAGTTGTGGCCAAGTGAACTCGCGTATTGCCGCTTCATAGTCGGTTCTGTGCCGTATCAGCAAGTCTCGTGCAGCCCAAAAAGCTTGAGTTGAAGTTGTCATGTCAGCCCTTACGTGTGGTTCAAATCAGCTATGTGTGTGGGGCAAGTCAACCTGACCCTCACATAGTTTAAAACCACATACTCATCAACAATGTTGCAAACGTCAAGCGCCTACAAGACTCGTTGGTGGGTCGTCTTTGTGCCAAGAGCAGTCATATTGATGCCCTTTTTTCTGTGGCATGGATAAACGCCACCACGCGCTGGTTGAATGCGCTGGCGTGTTCAATCATGGGCACATGGCCGCATGAGTCAATGACCCACGTTTCGGTTTGAGGCATGAGACTGCTCAGCACACCTAGTTGCTCTACGGGCAAGAAGACATCCTGCTTGCCCCAAATGGCAAACGCTGGTGTTTTTATTTGGCGCACTTTGTCGTGTAACACCGCCATGGGCCCTGGTAAAAATCCTTTAAACGAGATGCCAGTGCGCAGTATTTTTAAAAACACGGCAGTGGCACCTGGCAGTTTTGCCAGCGCCACTTTGTCGGCAATGATGGCAGGCGTGACATGCGACTTGTCTACAAACGCCATGCGCCATACCAGGGTCATACTTGCCGGGTTGGGCCTGGTTAGCCACTCGCCTATGACTGGCAAGCTGGCCAGCCTAAAGTTAAACAGGGTCTTTTTTCCCAGGCCAGCAGGCGCAGCTAAAGTCAGCGATAACACGCGCTGTGGTGCCAGTGCTGCAGCTTCTAGCGCCACGAGTCCACCCATAGAATTGCCAACCAAGTGGGCTTGCCCTGTACCCAATGCGCTCATAAAGTCGAGTACAAACTGGGCACTTGCTTCGCCGCTATAAGCCCAGTCTATGGGCTTGTCGCTGAGCCCATGGCCCAACAGGTCTAATGCATAAACCGTGTGCTCACGGGACAGCGCTTCTATGTTGTGCGCCCATTCCGCCACCGAACACGATATGCCGTGGATCAGCATGACCACTGAGCCAGCAGTGCCCATGGTCCAATACCGTACCTTGAAGCCCTGCACTTGAATAAACTGGTCTTGTGGTCTGATCATGCACAAAGTGTAGACGCTCAACGGTATCAACCCTTATACTTTTGTGTGTGCCAGCCACTGATTCATATGTAGTGTGTCTTGGCGCGTTACAACCTGAGTATTCCAACGATGTTGCGCAGCAAACCTACCCCTATTCCTGCTATCAGACCTGTGCCAGAGTACGCGGCAGATGACACGTTGTCAGCAGTTTATGCACGAACCATGGATGGGTTTGGTGTGCCTTGGATGGGCGTCGTGGCCATGGCATTTGCGCATTACCCACATTTTTATAAACAGTTGTGGTCAGGGTTCGAGCCTGTTGTTGTCTCTAAAGAATTTGATGATGCATGCAAAGAGTTGCGCGCTGTAGCCGAGGTTCAAGCGCAGTTGCTGCAGCCGCCATCTTTGTTACCCAACCTGCAGGCCATGGGCTACAGCCCGACAGAGCTTGATGAGGTACGGGCTTGCAACGAGGTGTTTTCTGCCGGAAATATGCCCTATGTGCTGCTGGCTACACGTGCGAGGTTGCTGCTGGAGGGGCACGACTGGAGCACTGGCGCTGCGCCATCGCTGCGCACGTCGCTTGTTACAAGGTTTGCCAAGCCCATGCTCATTGAGCAACACCACGCAGACCCTACTACGCGGGATGTGTATGCCGATATTCGCGCAACGCTGGGGCTGCCATTTGTCAACACCGACTACCGCGCTTTCGCCCGTTGGCCCAGTTGCTTCAACGCGGGGTGGGCTGATCTGAGGCAGGCCGCGCTAAGTGAGTCTTACGAGCCAGTTGTTAAGGTCGTTCACGACAAGGCCGTTGCGTTGGCAAGCGCACTGCCCAACCCCAGCGGTTTGACTGTTGCAGACTTGATCGCTGCAGCCAAGCGCGATGCACCATGTCAAGAGGTGCTGGAAGTCGTTAAGTTATTCCAGTGGCTCTTACCAGGCTTGGTGGTCAATGTGGCTTTTTTACGCGCACAATTGGCAGCGGCCTAGGCTGGTAAAGCCCAATGCATGCGCGGCAGGTCACAAACGCAACACAGCTGGTGGGTCATTGTTTTTTAGTCGGCTGTTTGCCTTTGTCAGTCTGTGCTGGGCCAAAGTATGCAAACGTGGTGTTGAATGACGACACATCAAAAGCAGCTGGGCAGGCTGACGTTTCTAGCTCGTAATACGCAACGCGGCCTCTAAACGTGGAACGTCTATCGGCTTCCTCAAAATTGCCGTAGCAGTGTGCATTGCAGTAGAAAATGGTCACTTTCTCATTTCTCAGCTCAGTCACTGAACCGTCGGTAGTCAGCAGCTGTTCTTTTTGAAGCGTCCCTTGCATCACCCTACAAACGTCATTGCCAACCACTTGATCTTTATAAGAGCTCACGCTTATGCGAAGCGGCAAACCCGTTATTTCCTTGCCATTTTTGTTGAGTCGCATGTTAAAGCGGTCTTTGGCAAAGCCTGTTGGCTCGCCGTTAAAGCAATTCAGTATGTCCCAATCAGAAGTGGTTTTAACGTTGTAAAAATACTGCCCTGTACTGTCCACCATGCCGCGGCAAGCATCTAGCTCGTTTTCTACGGTGTTGGCTTTGTCAAACCAGCCTAAAGCATGGATGGGGTAGCCGTCCATTGCAAAGCCAATGGGGCGCTTCTCTTGTTCAATGGCTACTTCCCCCAACTGTTGAATTAAGCACAGCGGTGCAATGTGGTAGTGGTAATCATCGCCACGACCTGCATGTCCGCCACATTCATCCAGCTCACCTGCTGCCAAAGCGTTGGGACGTAACCCCGTTGCACGGTCAACTGGGCCTTGCGTGGTGGGGTGAAATAACGGAACGCCATTAACCGCAACACCAATTGGGCCAGAGTCGGGTTTGATTTTTTGAGTCGCAACTATGGGCTGGCGGGTGATTTCAAACTGGTAGTCGTGTGCAACTGGAAACTGTTGGTTGGTCGCCGTGATGCCCAGCATCAACGTGTGATCCTTAGCGGGAAGACCTATCGACGAAAATTTGATATGTTTGTCACTGCAGCGAACGCCGCTGGCTTCTTGGGTGAAATAAGCTTCATCGCAATGGTCATTGCCAACCGTATGCGCGTGAGCAAGATTCAACCATACAGCCCCAGTCAGTATGAGCAGGCTGTTCAGTGGTGATGGCATGGAGGTACCTCTTTTTGTTTCAACGGCGTCAGGTTAGACAACCAATACCGAAATTTTACGTCTGCAAAGCCGGCTTCAGCCCTGCCTGTCAGCACACAATTGCGGGTTATTTTTTAGCTTATCTGTCAACTGCACAGCTCGGAGCCTTCGCAGAAAGGGACACGGTTTAAAACAAAAAAAGACACACAAAGTGCAGTACCAATTGTCGAGGAAGTAACATGATGAGGCTTTCGAAACCAGACCAATTGGCCCCCATACGCTGCGCACTTTTTTTGTGCGTGGCTGTTTAGACATTCAGTCATTTATCAGCCATGCCCATCCCTGCCACATCTCCATTGCAGCACGCCATTGCACCCGCCGATATGGCCGCTTTGCCCCGCTCGCCTGGCGTTTATACCTTTAGAGGGGAGGGTGGTTTGCCGTTGTACATAGGCAAAAGCGTTGATATCCGTAGCCGGGTCATGAGCCACTTGCGTGCGGTCGATGAGGTGCGCATGATGTCGCAAACACGCCGCGTTGACTTTATTCAAACTGCAGGTGAGATTGGTGCATTGCTTTTAGAGTCGCGCATGATTAAAACGCAAAACCCCATATTCAATCAGCGGCTGCGCAGACTACGAAGTTTGTGCTCCATTCGTTTACAGTCAACAGCGCTGGGCATATCCCCAGAATTTGTTAGCAGTACATCCGTCAACTTAGGCGCAACGCCTGGCCTCTTCGGTTTGTTTTCCTCCACACGCGCGGCGCAGTCCAAACTGAAAGAGCTGGCCCAACAACACAGGTTGTGTCTGTCCGCCTTGGGTTTTGAGAAAAGCGCCATGCGTGGCTGCTTTGGGCTTCAAATTAAAACGTGCTTAGGGGTCTGTGTGGGCCGCGAGGACAGAGCACAGCACGATGCCAGGCTATTGTCTGCACTCATAGATTCACAAGTAGAGCAGTGGCCATTTGATGGCGCAATTGACTTGGTTGAGGTGGCTGGCACGTGGGTGCAAAAGCACCGCATCAACAACTGGTGCTACTTGGGCACCAGCTGCTCAAAGGCGAGTAGCGACAGCCTGCCAGTGTTTACACAAGCGCTAGATTTTGACCTTGACAGTTACAAAATACTGGTCAAACCCATTATGTTGGGCAGCGTGACACTCCAGCCTGTTCATGCATAACGGACAACTTCAGACCCTGTCAATCTTCCCCTGTTGTATGCCACTTAGCCCAGCTTTTAAGCGATCTTATTTTACCGACATGGTCATCATCTGCAGGCTGGTGTTAGCTGGAATGGTTGTCTCTTGGGCTTCAAAAATGCGGTTCATTTTTAAAAAATTAATAGAGAAAAATGTCATTAGCTTTTTACCGTGAACAGGGCCAAGGCCCGGGTGTTGTGTGTTTCCACTCCAATGGCAGCAACTCCAGTCAATGGCGCGGGTTGATGGATGGTTTGGGCGCAGGGTACCGGGTGTGCGCGCTTGATTCTTACGGTGCAGGCAAAACAATGCCTTGGGACTACCCGCGCGACTTAACGCTGGCCGATGAGGCCGCGCTGGCAGATGCGGTGTTGGATCAGATGGGCAATGACACCGTTGTTATTGGTCATTCCTATGGCGGTGCTGTTGCGTTAAAAACAGCGATGATGCAGCCAGACAAATTTAAAGCGATGGTGTTGTATGAGCCCACACTGTTTGCAGTGCTCAAACAAGTAGAGGCAGAGCAAACAAACATGGACGCCGTGGTCGAAGTGACAGACAGGGCCAAGTTGGCCGTTTTAAGCGCCGATATGGACACGGCAGCGCGTGTGTTTATTGACTACTGGTCTGGTGAGGGTGCTTGGGACGCCACGCCAGCACACTACAAGAAAGGCATATTGCTGTCGATTAAAGACATCGCCAAGTGGAGTCACGCCTTGTTTAACGAGCCTATGCTATTGAGCGACATCGCACGTATCACCTTGCCAACGCTGTATTTATTTGGCAGTGACACAACGCTTGCGGCACAAGCTGTCGCGCGCGTGCTAAGCGCAGCGCTGCCACATGCCCAATGCGTGGAGCTGTCAGGTGTGGGCCATATGGGTCCTATGACACATGCAGACTTGGTTAATACCGAAATCAAAAAATTTCTGTCTCAACTGGGCTAACACGGCATGGCCTTGGTGCGTGGGTTCTGTTTCTTACTTAGATCAATTTGGTTATAAGCAACCAACTTAAAAATCGTTCCTCTTTCAGTGCAACGCACCCACACTGACGTCATGTTTTGCCATATACCCATGAAAGTTGACCGTATGAAGCTCTTATCTACTTTGGCTGCAGGTGTGGTGTTCGCCGCTGCTGCCACCGTCGCCACCTTGGCTGTCGCACAACCACTGCTGAGCCCTGCCGAGTTGCAGGCTAAGTTGTCTGATGCCAATGTTCGCGTGATTGATATTCGTGACCCCAAGTCTTACGCCGCTAACCACATTCCTGGTTCGTTGAACGCGCCTTACGGCAAGTGGCGTGGCCCAGCCAATAACCCTGGCGATTTACCTGATCTGCCCAAATTGACTGCTTTGGTGCAGAGCTTGGGGCTCACACCAAGCACCCATGCCGTGGTGGTATCCAGTGGCGCTGATGCAACAGACTTTGGCGCATCGGCCCGCGTCTATTGGACGCTTAAAGTGCTTGGCCTGACTGATTTGTCGGTGCTCAACGGTGGCTTGAAGCGTTGGATGGTAACAGGCTTGCCACAAAATAGCATTGTTCCATCAGTGGTAGCCAGCAGTTTTCAGCCTGAAATTGACTCCCGTTTGGTGGCCACCAAAGAAGAGTTGGTGCAGCGCATACAGTCTGGGGATTCAGTTTTGATCGATGCACGCCCTGCTGATTTCTTTGAAGGCAATACCCGCCACGCTGGCGCCACTGTTCCAGGTACATTGCCTGGTGCTGTGAACTTAGAAAACAGCAAGTGGTTTGTGCCTGGCACCTCCAATTTTGTGAACCTAGGACAAGCGCAGCAAATAGCAGCTGCCAGTCCGATTGACCCCGCTAAAGAGACCGTTTCTTTTTGCAATACTGGCCATTGGGCCGCTACCAATTGGTTTGCAATGTCTGAGGTGTTGGGCCAGAAAAATGTCAAAATGTATGCCGGCTCTATGGTTGAGTGGTCTAAAGACCCCAGCGGCTTGCCCATGGCCAACGTGCCCAGCCGCCCCAAGCAGTTGTTGATTGACGTCAAGTTGTGGGCCGCGAAAACATTTTAATGAAACGCCTGCCGCTGGCGCTTGTGCTGAGTGCTTTTTTCACTTTCTTAGCCCTTGAGGTGTCGATTCGCCAAGCCGTGCTGATGCTGGTGGGTGTGGGCATGGGGGCTGCCCTGGCGGGTGCTCGGTTTGGTTTCACCACTGGCTGGCGCCAGCTGATTGAGCAACGCAACCCGCAAGGTGTTACGGGGCAAGTGCTGTTGTTGGCACTGGCCAGTTTGGCTGCCTTACCTTTGCTGGGCCAGTTCTCTGAGCTTCAAGCTGCTCTGGGCCCGCCCAGCGTCAGCTTGTTGGTCGGTGCGTTTGTGTTTGGTTTAACCATGCAAATTGCCGATGGCTGCGGCTCGGGCAGCTTGTACAAAGCAGGCCTGGGTGTGCCACTCAATATGGGGATTTTGCCGCTGTTTGCACTGGGTAGTTTTTTAGGCTCTGTGCATCTGGATTTTTGGTTGTCGTTGGGACAAATTGCGCCAGTGAGTCTGTCACAAGAGTACGGCTCAGCGGGTGCGTTAGGTTTAACCTTGGCCCTGTTGGCCGTGGTGATGTTGGCCGTACGCTGGTGGGTCGGTACCGGGCATACGTGGCTTGACAAGCGTTGGCTGTGGGGCGCTGTGGCACTGGCTGTGTTGGCAACATTGAATTTGTTGCTGGCAGGCCAGCCTTGGGGGGTGGTGTATGGCTTGGGTTTGTGGGCGGCTAAGGTAGCTGTGGTTACAGGCTCTTTTGATCCCAGCGCCAGCGTGTTTTGGTCTCAGTCTGGCAACGCGCAACGGCTGACGCAAACGGTGTTCATGGATGTCACCACCATAACGAACATTGGCATTTTAGGAGGCGCTTTGTGGGTATCGGCCACAGCCTCTGCCTCTGGTAAAGCCTTGACTACCCAGCAGTGGGCTATTGGTCTGGCAGCGGGTTTCGTGATGGGTTACAGCTCACGTTTGGCCTTCGGGTGCAACATTGGTGCGATGCTCAGTGGTATTTCTACGGGCAGTTTGCACGGTTGGCTGTGGTTGCCGTTGGCCTT
>CALBWZ010000419.1 GCA_937893415.1 uncultured Comamonadaceae bacterium
CTTTACTGTCTCAGATTTGGCCTACAGCAGGCTGACTTATGCAGACCTTCCCTAGTCCAAGTGGCGCTAGCAGGCTTTGTAGTCTAGACGCTTGGCAAGCTGGTGAGCGTCAGCCAGGCGTTGTGACCGACCGACATCAGTCGCCCCACACGCTGGTGCCGGCGAAGTATTTGTCGTTGATTGTTTGCCATGTGCCGTTGGTGCGCAGGGTGGTGATGCCCTTGTCCAACATGGCGCGCAAGTCTTTGTCTTGCTTGCGAACGGCGATACCAGCGCCGTCACCGAAGTACTTTACAAACTGGCCCAGTGGTTTGCCAACAAACACGTAGTTTTTGCCGTCTGGGGTGTCCAAGAAGCCACCTTTAACTTCAACCACGTCAGCAACCGTACCGTCTAAGCGGCCAGCCTTGATGTCCAAATAAACTTGGTCTTGTGCCTCGTAGGCGATGATCTCAACGCCAGCGCCAGCCAGTTCGCCTTTGGCGTATTTCTCTTGGGTTGAGCCCTTCAAGACGCCCAGTTTTTTGCCTTTGAGGCTGGCAGCAGAACCGTCGGTTTTGATGTCATTTTTCACAATAATTTGTGACGGTGTGTTGTAGTACTTGCCTGTGAACGCCACCACTTTCATGCGGTCTGGCGTGATGGACATAGACGAGATGATGGCGTCGTATTTGCGAGCTTGCAGACCAGGAATCATACCGTCCCATATTTGTTCAACAAACACACACTTGACCTTGTTCAAGTCGCACAGCGCCTGTGCAATGTCGACGTCAAAGCCAGTGGGCTTGCCGTCATCTGTTTTGTAGGTGAATGGCTTGTAGGTGGGGTCAATGGCCACGCGGATTTCTTTCCAGTCTTTGGCAGCAACACCAAGTGACAAACCCAGCGCCAAGGCGCCTAACAACAATGATTTTTTAAACATAATAAAAATCTCCAAGGGAGTGAATAAATAAATCCAGCAAAATTAAACATTCTACGGGGCAACGGCTAGTGGTTTCCCCTTGGCGTGGTGATCTTGGGTGACCAGTGGGGCATTAGCTGCGTTTGCGCATCAGCGTGCTCTTTCCAAACAAGCTTTCTATCAAGTCAACGGCCAGTTCTGCGGTCTGGTTGCGCACGTCCAGCGCGGGGTTGAGCTCCACAATGTCCATAGAGCTCAAGCGCCCCGTGTCGGCAATCATTTCCATACACAGTTGGGCTTCGCGGTAGTTGGGGCCGCCGCGCACCGTGGTGCCCACACCTGGTGCAATGTCTGGGTCTAAGAAATCTACGTCTAGGCTCACGTGCAGGTGGGTGTTGTCATCCATGAAGGCCAAGGCCATCTCCATGGCGTGACGCATGCCGTACTCGCCAATGAAGCGCATGTCAAAGACGTCAATGCCCATCTCGGCGACCAAGCGTTTCTCGCCTTCGTCTACGCTGCGGATGCCCACTTGGCGCACGTCTTTGGGGTTCAAACGGTGGCCAGGGCCTCCCATGTCCACCAGCTCAGCTGGGCCTTGGCCGCACAAGAAGGCCACGGGCATGCCGTGTATGTTGCCGCTGGGGGTGAGGCTGGCGGTGTTGAAGTCGGCGTGGGCGTCTAGCCACAGCACGCGCAGGTGTTTGCCGGTGGCCTTGCAGTGTTTGGCCACGGCGCTGACTGAGCCAATACCCAAGCAGTGGTCGCCACCCAAGACCACGGGCATGCGCTGGCGTTGCAACGCGTTGAACACCGCGTCGTGCAACAACTGGTTCCACTGCGCCACTTCAGCCAAGTGGCGGTAGCCGTCGACAGGGCTTACAAACGGGTTGGGTGGCCCATTCAGGTCGCCAGTGTCGTGCACGTCTATACCGAAATTGGCGATGGCTTGAACAATGCCCGCCACGCGCAAGGCCTCTGGCCCCATGCTGGCTCCGCGTGTGCTAGCGCCAATGTCTGTAGGCGCTCCTATAAGGCTGACGCCCCGGCAGTTGTTTGCAATCATGATCGGCCTTGGGTGGTGGGTGATGTCGATGGCACTTGCACTTGCACTTGCACAGGCACTGGCAATGTTGAAGAGCCCATCTTAAAAGCGTCAAGCGCCACAAGGCTTGGGCCAAGCTGTTGGTGTGGTTGTTCCAGCAATGCAAACAAGTTTTTGGGGTCGGCCAAAGCCGGTATCAAGGCAAGCGCCTGGCCAAGGCCCAGGTCGTGGGCAGCTTGGCCCATGTAGCGCATGGCGCTGAAGTCCTCTAGGGCAAAGCCCACGGAGTCAAAAACAGTGATGTGTGCAGGATGTGTGCGTCCTGTAGCCTCGCCTTTGAAAACACGCCACAACTCGGGCACGGCAAAGTCTGGGTTCAGCATTTGAATATCGCCTTCAACCCGTGTTTGCGGCTCAAACTCGACAAACACTGGGCCGCTGGCCAGCACCTGGGGATGAATTTCAGTTTTGCCTGGGCAGTCGCCACCCACGGCGTTCAAGTGCGTGCCTGCAGCCAACATGCCTGGGGTAATGATGAGCGCGTTGGTTTTGTCGGCGGTCACTGTGGTCACAATGTCAGCGCCTTGGCAGGCCTGCGCAGCGCTGTCGCAGATGGTGGCGAGCAAGCCCGCGTTGGCCAAGTGCCTAGCTAACTTGTGGCTGGCTGCTGCATCAACGTCAAACAAACGGAACGTTTGAATACCCAGCATGTGGGCAAAACCGATGCACTGAAACTCGCTTTGTGCACCGTTGCCAATAATGGCCATGGCCGTGCTGTCCGGGCGGGCCAGGTATGTGGCGGCCAAGGCCGAGGTGGCGGCCGTGCGAATGGCCGTGGTGAGTGTGAGCTCGCTGACCAGAGTGGGTGCACCGGTGTCAACGCGCGCCAAACAACCAAAGGCCATGACGGTGGGCAAACCAGCCATGAAATTCTTAGGGTGGCCGTTGACGTACTTCACGCTGTAGGTGGTGTCGTCAGACACGGGCATGAGCTCAATCACGCCTTGTTTGGAGTGGTTGGCCAGGCGTGGCGATTTGTCAAAGTCTGGCCAGCGCAAAAAGTCTTGTTCTATGCAGCTTGCCATGCCAGCTATGACCGATCCCAAGCCCCTGGCTGTTACCACGGCGGCAATATCGTCGCTGCTTAAAAACAAGGTGGGTAGGTGAGCGTTGTGTAAGGCTGGCTGTGTCATGTGGCGTTCTATGTCAGGTGTGCTGTGTGTTGGTGTTTCCAGTGTGTCGTGGGTGGGTGACAATTGAAATAGTCAATAATGCTGCTTATATGCTAAATATGTTGCAAAATGACATAACTTATTGACGATATGACTCATATATGGATGATGTAGACCGCAAACTCATAGGCTTGTTGCGCCGCAACGCACGAGCCAGCGTGGCCCAGTTGGCCACCAAGTTGGGTGTGTCGCGCGGCACGGTCAGCAACCGCATGGTTCGCTTAGAAGACGATGGCGTGGTGGTGGGCTACAGCGTGCGCTTGCGCCCAGATGTTGAGCCCAACGACATACGCGCTTGGATGAGCATCGCCGTAGAAGGCAATGAGACCCGCAAAGTCATTGCCAGTTTGCTGGGTGAGCCCGGCGTGGCCAGCCTGCACGATACCAATGGGCGCTGGGACTTATTGGCCGAATTGCGCGCCAGCAGCTTGTCGGAGTTGTCCAGTATCTTGGAGCGCATTCGTTTGGACAAAGGTATCAGCAGCACCGAGACCAGCATCCATTTACAAACCTACCGCCTGTCCTAACACGCACATCTGATGTCAACCCTGTCTGCATCCAACGACGCGCCAATCGGGGTGTTTGACTCTGGCGTGGGTGGTTTGCCTATTTTGAAAGCCATCCATAGATTGCTGCCCAATGAGCGTTTAGTGTACTTGGCCGACACTGGCTATGCGCCCTATGGCGACAAAATGCCTGTTGAGGTGGTGCAGCGTGTGTTGGCAATTGGCGACTGGTTTGCAGCAATGGGCGTCAAAGCCATAGTGGTGGCTTGCAATACTGCCAGCGTGCTGGCCGTTGACGTGTTGCGCGCGAGGTGTGGCGTGCCAATTATTGGTGTGGAGCCAGCCATTAAGCCGGCGGCTTTAGCCAGTCGCACAGGGGTGGTGGGTGTGTTGGCCACAGCACGAACAGCCGACAGCGCATCGGTGGCCAGGCTGGTGGATGCGCATGGCCAGCCGAACAACGTGCAATTGATGGTGCAAGCGTGTCCCGGTTTGGTAGATGCCATAGAAGCCAACGCACCACGTGCTGGTATCAAAACCATGCTGCAAGCTTGGCTGCAGCCCATGCTGGACAGTGGTGCCGACCATATTGTGCTCGGTTGCACCCACTACATTGTGGTGCGTGATGTCATCCAAGATATTGTTGGCCCGCATGTCACCTTGGTAGAACCCAGTAACGCCGTGGCGCGCCAGCTCCAGCGCAAACTGCAGGAGGGTGGCGTTTTACACAATGCGGCTGCTGTTCAGCAAACCCAGTCAACGTACCCGCCACTTCGGTCGCAAGTTGACAGACACAACCCACAGATGTTTTCCAGCGCCGATTTACCAAACGATGCTGCCGCGTTGATCAGCCACGTGTGGGGTGAGCAGGTTCTAGTGCATTCGGCGCTGCGCGTGGTGAGGTAAAATGGCTTACTTCACCGGGGGTGTCTGAGGGCTCAACAACAGATGTTGGCCACACAGACTGAGAGAGTCCCCATGAACCTGATCTGGGTGATGCCAGCGTAGGAAGTGTGATTGAAGCCACAGGTACAGCAACGCGTGCATAGTTTGAGCGGTGTGCCACAGGTTGTCAGCCACGCCACTGCGCGTGGCTTTTTTGTTTGTATCTACTGGGGAACTGCAATGGCTTTGAAATGTTCGCGTCTGCGTCAACGTGCAGGTGCTGTCAGCACGGCGCTATCGCTGGTATCAATGACTTTGGCTGCATGTATGGTGTCGCTCTCTTTTAGTGCGCACGCTGGTGACAAGCCTGAGTTGCGCGTGGTGGCACACGACTCGTTTAGCCTCCCCAAGGCGTTGATCAGCGACTTTGAGGCAAGCAGCGGCACAACGGTGCGCATTGTGAAAGCAGGCGATGCGGGCGCCATGCTGAACAAACTTATTCTCACCAAAGCCACACCCATTGGTGATGTGGTTTTTGGCATAGACAACGCCATGCTGGCACGTGCCCGCGCTGCTGGCTTGTTGGCGCCTCTGCCACAAAGCTTGCGTGAACTGGCCATCAGCGATGCGGTGTTGGCAGCTGACCCGCAGGCCGCAGCAGCCTCTGATTGGTTACCGATTGACTACGGCTTTGTCACTATAAATTACGACCGCGCTTGGTTTACCACCAACAAGGTGGCACTGCCCACCAGTCTTGACGATTTGGCCAATCCCGACTATGCCAAGTTATTGGTGGTTCAAAACCCCGCTACCAGCAGCCCCGGTTTTGCATTTTTAGCGGCAACTGTGCAGGCCAAAGACAAGGCCGTGTGGGACTGGTGGGCCAAGTTGCGTGCTGGTGGTGTGAAGGTTTCCAGCAGCTGGAGCGACGCCTATTACAAAGACTTCACCAAAAACGGCGGCACCCGACCCATGGTGGTGAGTTACCTCAGTAGCCCAGCCGCCGAGGTCTTTTACAGCGACAAGCCGCTAGAAGTCTCTCCCACTGGCAACCTCAATTTGTTAGGTGGTGTCTATGTGCAAATTGAAGGCGCAGCGCTGCTGACTGGTGGTCAACAGGCCCCAGCTGGCGCGGCATTCTTGGCCTTTTTGCGCAGCCCCCCAGTGCAAGCTGAGTTGCAGACAACCATGTGGATGTGGCCAGTACAACAAGGCGCGGCCAAGCATGCGGTGATGAGTCACAGCGGTGTTCAGCCGACCGCGCAGGCCATTGACCAGCGTGTGCTGATGGAGCAGTCCCGCACTTGGATTCGCCAGTTCACGCAAACAGTGTTGCGTTAACGCGCGCGCTATTTGTTGTGCAATTGAGCACGTTCACCAGCCAGGCCCCATGCAGTTGAGGTCATCGTTTTGGGTGGGGGTATGGCCTGGGGCGTTTATTGCTGCCATGGCCTTGCTGCCCATGCTCAAGCTGATGTGGTTTGGTGTGTACGGCTCGTATGCGTCGTTTGGCACAGAGGCCTTGACTGATGGCGGTGCGCAGCTGGGCTTTTGGCAAGGTTGGTTGGGCTTGTGGGCCGATGACTACATGCGCTCGCGTATGGTCTGGTCCATCACCCAAGCAGCGGTGTCAACCGCGCTGGCCTGTTTGCTGGGCGTACCAGTGGCCTACGTGATCGCCAGGCATGATTTTGCGGGGCGAGACGCGCTGCTGCGTTTGATGATGCTGCCGTTTGTGGTGCCCACTTTGGTAGCCGCCATGGGCGTGCTGGCATGGTGGGGGCCCAACGGGGTAGTGGGCAACTACCTCTATGCACCTGGCAGCGACGGTGACTCGCCGTGGCTGCTGATTGCAGGCAATTTGTTTTTCAATCTATGCGTGATAGTGCGTGCCGCGGTGTATGGGTTTTCAGCGCAAAGTGCTACACGACTGGCGGCTGCGCGCAGCTTAGGTGCCACGCCTTGGCGCGCGTTTTGGCGCATTGAACTGCCCAGCGCTGCGCCACATATTTACAGCGCAGCGTGTTTGGTGTTGCTGTATTGCTTGGGGGGCTTTGGCTTGGCGCTGTTGTTGGGTGGCCAAACCTACGCCACCGCCGAGGTGGTCATCTACACCTTGGTTGCCCATGAGCTTGAATTGGTGCTGGCCAGTCAACTGGCCTTGTGGATGCTGGCGATGACGGGCGTCTTGGTGGCGATGTACGCCAAGCTGCAGCTCAGCACGGCCCAGCCTAGGCTGGCGCAATTGGTCGCGCTGCGTGTCACCCGCTGGTCTCATGCTGGTGATGCAGTGGCTGTGTTGTGGGTGTGGCTGGTGTGCGTGTTGGTGGGCTTTGCGCCGCTGCTGGCCATTGTGCTGAAGGCTGTGACTGCATCGTCCGAAGCTTGGGGCGTATTGTGGCAAGCCGACACATGGCAGGCTGTGGCCAATACCCTGCGCTTCAGTGGCGCTGCATTGGTGGCAGCCACTGTATTGGGTGTGATGCATGCCGCGTGTGGGGCACGGCTGTGGTGGTGGCGTATGTGGGGCATGTTGCCGCTGATGATTTCGCCCATCATGGTGGCGTTTGGTTTGCTGCTGCTGGTGCCGCAGTGGCTTGACCAGTGGGGTTTGCTGGTGGCGGCTTACACCTTGTTGGCCATTCCGTTGGTCAGTCAACCCGTTGCCACAGCCTTGGCTGCTGTACCACCATCTTGGTTGCAAGCGGCACGCAGTTTGGGTGCAACACCGGCGCGGGCCTGGTGGCGTGTGAGTTGGCCGCTGGTTGTGCCTGCGGTGCGCCGCGGTATGGCGTTTGCTATGGCCAGTATGTTGGGTGAATTTGCCGTAAGCTTATTTTTAAACCGACCTGAATGGACCACGCTCACCACCTACATTTACCAGCACTTGGGACGCCCTGGTAGTTTGCAGCTGGAGCGCGCTTGGGTGTTGTCAGCCCTGTTGTTGGCGCTAACCGTTTTGGTTTTTCTATGCATAGAACCTTCTAAAAAATCT
>CALBWZ010000420.1 GCA_937893415.1 uncultured Comamonadaceae bacterium
GAGGCGGTGTTTTCTTGTATCCGCGTGACACGAAGGACCTGTCCAAACCGGGTCGGTTGCGCCTGCTGTATGAAGCCAACCCGATTGGCCTGATCATGGAGCAGGCGGGTGGCCGCGCCTCTACCGGCCGCGAGCCCATGCTGGCGGTCCAGCCAACGTCGCTGCATCAGCGCATTGGTCTGGTGTTCGGCTCCCAATGCGAAGTCGAGCGCATTGAGCGTTACCACGCCGAGCCCGCCACGGTAGCGCTGGACAACCCGCTGTTTGCCGAGCGCAGCCTGTTCCGCGTCTGATCGACTGCGGCGTGCCTGGCATGCGGCACCTGATTGCCATTAAGTTGGTAGCTGATTACGCTGGAATCTCGTGGGCTAGAGACCGATTTGAAGCATATTTTTAACTGACGGAGACATCACCTTGACTGAACGCCACCCCATCATCGCCATCACGGGTTCGTCCGGCGCCGGCACGACCTCGGTCACGCGAACGTTTGAAAATATTTTCCGGCGTGAGGGTGTCGACGCCGCGGTCATTGAAGGCGACAGTTTTCATCGCCACGACCGCAAGGCAATGAAGCTCAAGGCCGCCGAAGCGGAAAAGGCCGGCGACAACAACTTCAGCCACTTTGGCCCGTCGAACAACCTCTTTCTGGAGCTGGCCGAGCTGTTTCGCTCCTATGCCGAAACCGGCACCGGCAAGCGTCGCAAGTACCTGCACGACACCGAAGAAGCGGCACCCTACCAACAGGAACCCGGCACCTTCACGCCCTGGGAAGACGTGCCCGCCAACACCGACCTGCTGTTTTACGAAGGCCTTCACGGTGCGGTCGTGACGCCGGAAGTCAATATTGCCCAGCACCCTGACCTGCTGGTGGGCGTGGTGCCCGTCATCAATCTGGAGTGGATCCAGAAGCTCTGGCGCGACAAGTCCAAGCGCGGCTACAGCACCGAAGCGGTGACCGACACCATCCTGCGCCGCATGCCCGACTACGTGAACTACATCTGCCCGCAGTTCATGCACACCCATGTCAACTTCCAGCGCGTGCCGATGGTGGACACCTCCAACCCGTTCATCGCGCATGATATTCCCTCGCCTGACGAGAGCATGGTGGTGATTCGCTTTGCCAAACCCAATGGCATTGATTTCCAGTATTTACTCAACATGATCGACGCCAGTTTCATGAGCCGCGCCAACACCATCGTGGTGCCGGGCGGCAAGATGGAACTCGCCATGCAGCTTATTTTTACGCCGTTTGTCTGGCGAATGATGGAGCGCCGCAAGCGGGCTCTAGGAGGTAAATGAGATGACCAACACCATCACCACGCAGATGGCGAATGCACCCACGCCAGACCTGGCGCGACAGATGGCAAATGCCATCCGCATGCTCGCTGTCGATGCTGTTGAAAAAGCCAAATCAGGCCACCCCGGTGCCCCTATGGGCATGGCCGATATTGCCGAGGTGCTGTGGAATCGCCATCTCAAGCACAACCCTGCAAATCCACTTTGGCCCGATCGCGACCGCTTTGTCTTGAGCAACGGCCACGGTTCTATGCTGATGTATGCCTTGCTGCATCTGACCGGTTACGACCTGCCCATGTCGGAGTTGAAAAAGTTTCGTCAACTGCACAGCAAAACGGCAGGCCATCCCGAAGTCGGCGTGACGCCTGGCGTAGAAACCACCACCGGCCCACTGGGCCAGGGCCTGGCCAATGCGGTGGGCATGGCGCTGACCGAGAAGTTGCTGGCAGCCGAGTTCAACCGCGAAGAAGGGGGTGTGCAACACAGCATCGTTGACCACTTCACCTATGTTTTTATGGGTGACGGCTGCCTGATGGAGGGCATCAGCCACGAAGTCTGCTCGCTTGCCGGCACACTGCGCCTGTCCAAACTGGTGGTCTTTTACGATGACAACGGGATTTCGATCGATGGCCATGTCGAAGGCTGGTTCACCGATGACACGCCCAGGCGGTTTGAGGCCTATGGCTGGCACGTGATTGCCGATGTGGATGGGCACGACAGCGCAGCCGTGGACACAGCCATTCGCGCAGCAAAGGCTCAAGCGGTTTTGACTGACGGCAAGCCGACGTTGATCTGCTGCAAAACCGTGATTGGTCAGGGCTCGCCCAACAAAGCCGGTACGCACGACGTGCACGGCGCTGCGCTCGGCGCGGCCGAAGTGGCCGCCACGCGAGAATCACTGGGCTGGACTGCGGCGCCGTTCGAGGTGCCTGCCGAGGTGGCCGCAGGTTGGAGTGCAAAGGCTCGGGGTATTGAGCTACAGCGCGACTGGCGTACCCGTTTTGAGGCCTACCGGACGCTTTACCCAGACGCCGCCACCGAGTTCGAACGCCGCATGACGGGTGACCTGCTGCCAGACTTTGGTAGCAACCTGCCCGAGTTGCTGGCCGCGCTTGCCGCCAAACCGGAAGCGGTTGCCACCCGCAAGGCCAGCCAGAACGCACTCGACGCGTTCAATGCACTGGTGCCCGAATTTTTTGGGGGCAGCGCCGACCTGACGGGCTCCAACCTCACCAACTTCAAAGGCTGCATCAAGGCAGGGCGGGATCAGTGGGGCAACCACATGAGCTATGGCGTGCGCGAGTTTGGCATGGCCGCCATCATGAACGGTATCTCCCTGCACGGCGGCTACATTCCCTACGCAGGCACCTTCCTCACATTTAGTGACTACAGTCGCAATGCCATCCGCATGGCGGCATTGATGAAGTTGCGCGTCATCCACGTCTTCACGCATGACAGCATTGGCCTGGGTGAAGACGGCCCGACGCATCAAAGCGTCGAGCACATTCCGAGCCTGCGCATTATTCCGGGCCTTGATGTGTGGCGGCCAGCTGATGGACTGGAAACGGCGGTCGCGTGGGCCTGTGCCATCGAGCGCAGGGATGGCCCCAGCGCACTGTGCCTGTCGCGTCAAAACCTGCCACGCCAGACCGATGTGGATATGGCTGACAGTATTCGCCGTGGCGGCTATGTGTTGTCCGACACGGATGACATTCAGGCCATCATCGTGGCGACGGGTTCCGAGACCCATCTGGCCATGCAGGCGCAGGCAACGCTGGCCAGCGAGGGCATTGCGACCCGCGTGGTGTCGATGCCCTGCACCAATATTTTCGACCGCCAGACCGCGGCCTATCAGGAACTGGTGCTGCCGCTGGCCTTGCCTACCGTGGCAATTGAAGCCGCGCACCCGGACTTCTGGCGCAAGTATGTTGGTCGTACGGGCGCGGTGGTGGGTATAGCGAGTTTTGGCGAGTCTGCACCGGCTCCCGACCTGTACAGCCACTTTGGCATCACTGCACAGCGCGTCGTCGAAGCCGTGCGTACGCTGGTGCAACGCGTGACTCACTGCCCAGAAACCTGGGTGGGGGGTGACGAATCGGACCAACGCCTTCTTTCCAAACGAATTGTCTCGTCTGCCAACTGGAGCCTGCCGATATGTATAACCCCTATGACCTGATCATGTTTGATCTTGATGGCACCTTGATTGAAACGGCGCCAGAAATTTGTGACGCGGTGAACGACACGCTGCGCCGCTTCGACTTGCCCGAAGTGACGCAGCAGCAAGTCAATGACTGGATCGGCTACGGGACGATGGAGCTGTTGATCCAGGCACTGGCCGCGACGGGAAAAACCGATGCTTCGGTGGTGTGGACCAGTGAGACTCTGCCGCTGGTAGCCGCGGAGTTTGACAAAAACTACCAGTTGCGCTGTGGCACCCGCAGCTATCTCTACCCACAGGTGCGCGAAACGCTCATTGCCTTGCGTGCGCGCGGCGTCAAACTGGCGGTGGTCACCAACAAGGAAGGGCGGTACACCGTCACCGTGCTGAATGCCCACGAACTAGCACCCTTGTTTGACGGTGTGGTCAGCGGCGACACGCTGCCGCGAAAAAAGCCCGACCCGGCAGGCATTCAAAGCTGCCTGGACCAATTTGCAGTCCCGGTGGACCGCGCGCTGTTTGTTGGTGACTCCAGTATCGACGTGGCCACGGCGCGCAATGCTGGAGTCGCCGTCTGGATGCTGCCCTATGGCTACAACATGGGTCAGCCGATAGAAAAATGTTCGCCAGATCGCATCATTGCGGACTGCTCGGTGCTACTGATCAATAGCTGCTTACACACCTAATACCTGAGCCAATGGCTTTTTTACTTAAGAAATTCATCCATGACCATTAAATTAGGCATCAACGGTTTCGGCCGCATCGGCCGCAACGTCTTCCGCTCAGCGGTGCAGAGCTTTTCCGACATCGAGATCGTCGGCATCAACGACCTGCTCGAACCCGAGTACCTAGCCTACATGCTGCAATACGACTCCGTCCACGGCCGCTTCAAGGGCGACGTAAAAGTCGAAGGTAACACCCTGATCGTCAACGGCAAGAAAATCCGCCTGACGCAAGAGCGCGACCCGGCCGAGCTGAGGTGGAACGACATCGGCGCCGACATCGTGCTGGAGGCCACGGGCCTGTTCCTAGACAAGGCCTCTGGCGAAAAACACCTGGCTGCCGGAGCCAAAAAGGTGATTTTCTCAGCCCCGTCCAAAGACGACACCCCGATGTTCGTTTTTGGTGTGAACGACAAAACCTACGCCGGCCAGGCCATCATCTCCAACGCGAGCTGCACCACCAACTGCCTGGCCCCGGTGGCCAAAGTACTCAATGACAAATGGGGCATCAAGCGTGGTTTGATGACCACCGTGCACGCCACCACGGCCACCCAGAAGACCGTCGACGGCCCCAGCAACAAAGACTGGCGCGGCGGCCGCGGCATTCTGGAAAACATCATCCCTTCCAGCACCGGCGCTGCCAAGGCCGTTGGCGTGGTCATCCCTGAACTCAACAAAAAACTCACCGGCATGAGCTTTCGGGTCCCCACCTCCGACGTGTCGGTGGTTGATCTGACCTGCGAGTTGAACAAGGAAGCCACCTTGAAAGAAATCTGCACCGAGATGAAAGCGCAAAGCGAGGGCGCATTAAAAGGCATCCTCGGCTACACCGAAGACAAGGTGGTGGCGACCGACTTCCGTGGTGACACGCGCACATCGATCTTTGACGCCGACGCCAGCATTGCGCTGGACAGCACCTTCGTCAAGGTCGTTGCCTGGTACGACAACGAGTGGGGTTATTCGAACAAGTGCCTGGAGATGGTGCGGGTCGTGGGTGGCGCACGATGAACGTTCTTCGCTTTGTTGATGTTGTGAAAAGCGGTTTCGCCGCCGACAAGCGGGTCTTCATCCGCGCTGACCTGAACGTGCCGCAGGACGCGAATGGCAACATCACCGAAGACACCCGCATTCGCGCCAGCCTGCCCTGCATCCAGATGGCGCTGCACGCTGGCGCGGCGGTGATGGCCACCAGTCACCTAGGCCGACCCACTGAAGGCGCATTCAAGCCCGAAAATTCGCTGGCTCCGGTGGCGCACCGCCTGGGGGAACTGCTCGGTCGCAACGTGCCCTTGGTTTCCAACTGGGTTGAAGGGGTGCTGGTGCAGCCTGGCCAGGTTGTGCTGCTGGAAAACTGCCGTCTCAACACCGGTGAGAAAAATAACAGCGAAGCGCTCGCCCGCCAACTCGCCGCGCTGTGCGACATCTTTGTGCACGACGCGTTTGGCACCGCCCACCGCGCCGAAGGCAGCACTTACGGCATTGCCCAATACGCTCCTATCGCTTGCGCCGGGCCGCTGCTGTCCGCCGAAATTGACGCCATCAGCCAAGCCCTGAGCAAGCCCAAGCGGCCTTTGCTGGCCATTGTGGGCGGCTCTAAAGTCAGCTCGAAACTCAGTATTTTGCAAAGTTTGGCCAACAACGTCGATCAACTGATTGTGGGCGGCGGCATTGCCAACACCTTCATGTTGGCGGCGGGCCTGAACATTGGCAAAAGCCTGGCCGAGCCGGGCCTGGTGAGCGAGGCCAGGGCCGTGATCGAGGCCATGAAAGCCCG
>CALBWZ010000421.1 GCA_937893415.1 uncultured Comamonadaceae bacterium
TGTCAGAGGGAGTCAGAAGCAAAGAGATGCTCTGTAAGCTTCTGTATGGATGCTTAATTCCATATTTTAAATGTTCCACAATGTATATTATGTTAAATAGTAAATAGGCGGGGTGTATTCAAGTCTAAAAACGAACTTCTACCTAGGAGTCGCCTGCTTGAACGCACGGTCGACATTCAATAGAAAAAAGCCAAGAGCGCGACAAACGCGCACCCATGGCCTCGTGTGAGCAACATAAAGTTATCTGGCAGGCAACACCACCAGCTGTGCGATCAAGCTGGTACTTTTAAAGTTGCCATGTCGATAACAAAGCGGTATTTCACATCGCTGTTGAGCATGCGGTCATATGCCTCGTTCACGTCCTGCATGGGAATGATCTCAATATCAGCCGTGATACCGTGGATACCGCAAAAGTCCAGCATCTCTTGAGTTTCAGCTATGCCGCCAATCAGTGACCCAGCAACAGCGCGGCGCTTAAGCACCATGGGGCCTGTCAACAACGCAGGCTCAACAGGGCCTAAGTAGCCCACCAACACCAGGGTGCCACCAGATACCAATGTGGGCATGTACACATTGAGGTCGTGCGCATAGGGGACGGTATCCACTATCAGTTCAAACTGGTTCAGCGCAGCCTCCATTTGAACCACATCTGTGGAGTGCACGACATGGTCGGCACCCAGCCTGCGGGCATCGTCTTCCTTGCCAGCAGAGCGTGTAAACAGCGTCACTTCTGCGCCCATGGCCTTTGCAAGCTTCAAGGCCATGTGGCCAAGCCCGCCCAAGCCGATCACAGCAACTTTGCTACCTGGGCCCACGTTCCAATGTCGCAAGGGTGAGAAGGTTGTAATGCCTGCACACAACAAGGGTGCCGCTCCAGCGGGGTCTAGCCCCTCAGGAATACTGAGAACGAAGTCTTGCGACACCACAATTGCTTCTGAATAGCCGCCATAGGTCGGGGAGGCATCTTGCCTGTCCGCGCTGTTGTACGTGAAGGTGGACCCGCTTTCGCAGTATTGCTCCCAGCCCTTGCCGCAGTTGACACACGATTTGCAAGAATCGACCATGCAGCCGACACCCACCAAACTGCCCACCTTGAAGCGGGTGACTGACTCCCCCACTTCGGTGACGCGGCCAACAATTTCATGACCAGGAACCATCGGGTAGCTGGCACGTCCCCAATCGTTGCGGGAATGGTGAATGTCTGTGTGACAGACGCCGCAAAACAGGATGTCAATTGCGACATCGTCTGCCCTAGGCGTCCTGCGGTCAAACTGAAAGAGGCCGAGGCGATCGGTTGGTGCATGTGTGGCGAACGAGCGAATAGATTGGGTCATGACGTACTGAGTTGCTTGTATGTTGGCGTTTCTGAATTGCTTAAGAAACAAATGATCAAAGTAACATGGAACATGGGGCTTGTGTGTCGCGCGTTTGCATTGTCAATGAACCAGGCAAGCGCTTGTACGGTTGCGCCAGCAGGACCATTGCATGACCAGCGACCTGCTGCCAGCGCCCTGCCCAACAGCCTGCACAACAACGTCAGGCTCGCCCTGTGGAAGTGAGGTTACCGAACCGCCAAAGCCGCTTTGATTGCTTTTTCTACAGACCCGCCGCGTGGCTGGCTAGACGAGTCGAAACCCGTCACCACTGTGCCGTCAGCGCTGATCAGATACTTGTGGAAATTCCACATGGGTTTGGAGCCGCTGAGCGCAACAAGCTGTTTATAGAATGGGTTGGTGCTGGAGCCAGTGACCTTGGTTTTGGCGAACATGGGAAATGCCACGCCGTAGGTATTGAAGCAAAAGTCGGCAATCTGTTTCGCGTCACCTGGCTCTTGCTTGCCAAAGTCGTTGGATGGGAAACCCAAGACCACAAGACCTTGTGCAGCGTAGTCTTTGTACAGCGACTCAAGACCCTCGTACTGTGAGGTAAAGCCGCAGTAACTCGCGGTGTTGACCACCAACAACACCTTGCCTGCGTATTGGCACAGTGACTGCGGCGCACTGTCTTGCAACCTATCAAACTGAAACTGCAAGTTAGCAGGGCAAGCAAGCTGTTTGACCACTTGGGCCGATTGCGCCGATTGAGCAGTTTGCGCAGCCAAGGCTGATTGAGATGACGCTACCGACATAAGACCCATGAATAAGCCCACAACAACAAGACATGCTGAGCGCATATGGACACCTTTCAACACACAACGCAAAAGAGCGCACGAATCAAACTGTACTGCAATGAATAAAGGCGACACTGATTAGGGTTATCTGTCGATACATTTGTGCTTCAGGTAGGCACAGGGACGATGTTTTAAATTGAACGTCGCCCACAGTTGCCAACGTCACCACACATCACCACATAGGACCCAACATGCTAGATCCAGACGCACGTGCTTTGCTCGACTTAATGGTAGAAAAAAAGATTCCACCAGTCCATACCGTTGGACCTGTAGAAGCACGCGCAGCGTATGTGGCAAGACGGTTTGCGACACAACGGGCGCCCGCAGATGTGGCACAGGTTATTGAGGCCAGCTGCCCAGGCAACGGTGGCCCTATCGCCCTTAGAATCTACCGCCCAGCTGGCGCACCTGAGTCCAACGCACCGGCATTGGTTTTCTTTCACGGTGGCGGTTGGGTCATTGGCGACTTGGACACCCACGACGGCCTGTGCAGAGACTTGGCCAACCAGTCTGGCGGTGTGGTGGTTGCGGTGGACTACAGGCTTGCGCCTGAAGCCCCCTTCCCGGCTGCTGTTGACGATTCAATTGCGGCCTTCCAATGGACAGTGGCGCAGTCGTCCGCATTGGGATTAGACCCCACGCGCATCGCAGTTGGCGGTGACAGCGCAGGGGGCAACTTGGCAGCCGTTGTCGCGTTGCACCAACGCGACCTAAAAGCCGACGACAGCCATGCTGTGCATGGTGTCAGTGCGGCGCAGCCTTGTTTTCAGTTGTTGATTTACCCATCTACCGACAAACGGGCGCAATCGCCCTCTCACACGACCAACGGCCAAGGTTATTTGCTAACGCATGACACCATGTCGTACTTCAGAGCCCACTACATACCTGACCCGACGCTGTACACCGATTGGCGTGCGTCGCCATTGCTGGCGAGCAGCCATGCCGACCTGCCCCCAGCTTTGGTATTGACCGCCGGCTTCGACCCACTGAGAGACGAGGGTTTGCAATACGCAGATGCTTTATCGGATGCTGGGTCAGCATGCCAGTATGTATGCTTCGAGCGCCAAATTCATGGTTTTATGCCTATGAACAAGGCCATCGCCGAGGCCAACACAGCCACCTCTGTGTGTTCGCTGGCGCTTAAAACGGCCTATGCAAGATAGGCTTCATTAAAAAATACGGCGGCTTTACAATCTGCTTGACGTTTGATTTATTACTACTTATTATGTACACGAAAAGTTAATTTCACATATAAGAATAAAAAAATGAAACGTAAAGAATCAGCCGTATGGAACGGTGGCTTGAAAACTGGCAAGGGGACCATCTCGTCTGACAGCGGCGTCCTTGCCCAAACCCAATACTCATTCAGCACTCGCTTTGAAAACGGTATAGGGACCAACCCAGAAGAGCTCATTGCAGCAGCCCACGCTGGCTGCTTTTCAATGGCGCTGGCTGCAGAGCTTGAAAAAAGCGGCTTGAATGCGGAGTCCGTGAACACCAACGCTACCGTGACCTTTGAGCTCACGGATGCCGGCTTCAACATCACCACCGTCCATCTGGATGTGCTGGCCAAGGTGCCGGGTGCCGATACAGAAACATTTGCAACAATCGCCATGAACGCCAAACGCGGCTGTCCCGTCTCTCGTGTCCTCAACGCGGCCATCACCATGGACGCAAAGCTGGCTTAGTAGCGTCATAAACCTGGTGGGAAAAGCCAGCCATTCGAAAATGGCTTTGAGCGGCATCACGCCATCTTCTAAACTTTTAAAGGAAAAAATATGTCTAATACTGAATTAATCGCAGGCTACTTTAAGGCCATTCAAACAGGCGATATGCCAACCTTGGGCTCGCTTGTTGCAGCTGATGTTGTCTGGCATCAACCTGGTCACAACAAGTTTTCGGGTACGCACACAGGCGCTGAAGCAGTCTTTGGGATGATAGGCGGCATGATGCAAGACTCTGCCGGCTCCTTCAAAATTGTCGACGTCAAAGACGTCATGGGCAATGGCTCACAAGTAGCGGCAACCATCTCCTTTTCAGCCCAACGTGACGGTGCTCAAATGGCACTGAACGGCGTAGATGTGTTCACGGTTGAAAACGGCCAAATCACCTAAGTGTGGCTGTACTCAAGTGACCAAGATGCAGAGGATGCGTTCTGGGGCAATGTCTAACTACCAGCTGCAGCTGGCATTGCGCCATGCGTGATGTGTAGGCTTTACAGGGCGGTAGCTGTGTGGCGTGGTGAATGACCGGGCAGTTGGCACGCCCCCCCTTTTTTCGTTGGCTAGGG
>CALBWZ010000422.1 GCA_937893415.1 uncultured Comamonadaceae bacterium
CTCTTTTGTTTTACTTGAGCGCACCATGCCACTACCCCCAGCACCCAGCAAAAAAGCCAGCCGACTGAATGCCGACTATGCAGACAATGCGCCCAAGGCAGACAAGCCCAAACCATCTACCCGTCTGGTCAAGAGCACCATAGCCGCGCCTGAGGCCATGATGCAAATACAAACCAAAGCACCTGCTTCAAACGCCCACACAGCAGCCAGCCCAGTACAGGCCGCCCCTCGTCCAGTTGCACAAGCACCTGAAGCGCGAGTTCAGACACCACATACCGCCTCTGGTCAAAAGACAAGGCCACTAACAAACGCTGCAACGCGCGCAGAACCAGCGAACACTTCGACACCTAAACCTGCGTCGCAAACAGTTGCGAAACCTAGGGTAGCCTCACCCATCAGGTCCAAACAAAAGAATAAGCGCCGTGCTGCGCAGACCGGTAACAAGCGTTTGTTTGTGTTGGACACAAATGTGCTTATGCACGATCCCATTTGCATGTTCAGATTTGAAGAGCACGACATCTTCTTACCTATGGTGGTGCTAGAAGAGTTAGACAACAACAAAAAAGGCACGAGTGAGGTTGCTCGCAATGCGCGTCAAACCAGTCGTACCTTAGACGCCTTGGCTGGCGAGGCTGAGGACTTGGTATTGGGCCTGCCACTGAATGCCACTGGTCACAAAAATGCCACAGGCAAGCTGTTTTTTCAAACCGCACCTCTCAATGCCCAGCTTCCAACAAGCCTGCCGCAAAGCAAGGCCGACAACCAAATTCTTGGGGTTGTACAAGCTCTTAGCGACCAAGCCACAACACGCGAAGTGGTGTTGGTCTCAAAGGACATCAACATGCGCGTCAAAGCGCGAGCTTTAGGTCTTGCCGCCGAAGACTACGAAAACGACAAAACACTTGATGATGGTGAGTTGTTGTATCCAGGTATGCTGGCTTTACCCGCAGATTTTTGGTCTAAACAAAGTAAAAAAATAGAGAGTTGGCAAGAAGCTACCCACACGTATTACCGTGTGGCAGGCCCAGTGGTTCAGCAATTCTTCATCAACCAGTTTGTGTACTTTGAGGCACCTGGCGAGCCATCGTTGTATGCGCGCGTGGTTGAACTGCGCGACAACACTGCCGTTCTGCGCACCTTGCGCGACTTTGGCCACCAAAAAAATGCAGCTTGGGGCATTACCAGCCGCAACCGCGAGCAAAACTTCGCACTTAACTTACTGATGGATCCAGACGTGGATTTTGTCACCCTTACTGGCACAGCCGGTACTGGCAAAACGTTGCTGGCCTTGGCCAGCGGCCTAACCCAGGTGCTGGATGAGCGCCGTTACACAGAAATTATCATGACACGCGCCACCGTATCCGTGGGCGAAGACATTGGTTTTTTACCCGGTACGGAAGAAGAAAAAATGGGCCCTTGGATGGGCGCGCTTGATGACAACCTAGAGTTTTTGGCTAAAGGCGACGGCGCTGGCGAATGGGGACGCAGTGCCACCAACGAGCTGATTCGCTCGCGTATCAAAGTCAAGAGTCTGAACTTCATGCGTGGACGCACATTCTTGAACAAATACGTCATCATTGATGAGGCGCAAAACCTGACGCCAAAACAAATGAAAACTCTGATCACGCGCGCTGGCCCTGGAACCAAAATAATTTGCATGGGCAACTTGGCGCAAATTGACACACCCTATCTCAGCGAGGGCTCATCGGGATTGACCTACGTTGTAGACCGCTTTAAAGGGTGGGTCAACGGCGGACATATAACCTTGGCACGTGGCGAGCGTTCACGCTTGGCGGACTTCGCCAGCGATGTGCTGTAAAGCACGTCCCCACTGATCACTGAAGGAGGACACCGATGGCCATTGGATGGTTGACCGCTTTGAAACTTGTACCCTGGGGCGACGTGATTGAGGCCGCGCCAAGTGTAGTCAACGCAGCGCGTAAGTTGCTGACCAAACGTCAGAAAGAAAGCCAACAATATGTAGACAATGCCCCTATTGAGGTTACCCCAGCGTTGGTACACAACCTGCGTCTTGAACTTGAGTTAACCGCTGAGTTGCTCAAAGACTTGGCTGAACAACATGCCCGCGTGGTGAGAGAGGTTGAGGTGCTGCGCCAACGACAACAACGGTTGAGCTGGGTACTTGGCTTGTTTATTGTGGGTGTGGCGACCTTGATGCTGAGGTATTTTTTACTCGCCTAACAGGCAGCACAAACTGTCAACCACCGGATCAGATTCATGCGTGCTTGTTACCTGACTTAACCGACAGGGCTAGTAGTCATTCCCACTTGAGGCCAAACTCTCAAAGCGGGTTAAGTGGTTCATAAACGCCAAGCGGACAGTCCCGGTTGGGCCGTTGCGCTGTTTGCCAATGATGATTTCAGCCACGCCTGGATCCTTACTGGCCTCTTTGGTGTAGTAGTCGTCGCGGTAAATAAACATGATGATGTCTGCGTCTTGCTCGATAGCGCCGGACTCTCGCAAATCACTCATCATGGGGCGCTTATCAGTCCGCTGTTCAACGCTTCGGTTGAGCTGTGACAAAGCAATAACTGGGCATTGCAGCTCTTTGGCCAGCATTTTTAAGCCCCTTGATATTTCACCCAGTTCAGTAGCGCGGTTCTCGCCCTCAGACTTACTGCCGCTCATTAGTTGCAGGTAATCCACCACGATCAGACCTAATTTGCCACAAGTTCTGGCCAAGCGTCTGGCGTTGGCTCTCAGTTCGCTGGGTGTCAAACCAGGTGTTTCGTCAATGTGCAATGACACGGTGCGCAATTGTTCAATGGCCTCGGTCAAACGCGGCCACTCA
>CALBWZ010000423.1 GCA_937893415.1 uncultured Comamonadaceae bacterium
ATTTATGAGCCGGAAGGCAACACGCCTGACTACTGGCGTACGGCGCGTGCGCTGTACGGCGCTGGTTTTAGAGCCGGCGAACTCATTCACAACTGCTTCTCCTACCACTTCACACCAGCCGGCTCCATGATGGACTGCGCAGCACGGGCCTTGGGCTGCACCGTGTTTCCCGGCGGTATTGGCCAAACCGAACAGCAAGTCATCGCCATGGCCGAATTGAAGCCTGCTGGCTACATAGGCACGCCTAGCTTTTTACGCATCATCTTAGACAAAGCAGCTGAAATGGGTATTGCCTTGCCCAGCGTCACCAAAGCACTGGTGTCTGGCGAAGCGCTGCCACCGTCGTTGCGCGCTTGGTTTAAAGACCGCGGTATTGCCGTTTACCAGTGCTACGCCACCGCCGACGTAGGCCTCATCGCCTATGAGACCAGTGCCTTAGAAGGCATGGTGATCGACGAAGGCGTCATTGTAGAAATTGTTCGCCCTGGCACTGGTGAGCCAGTACCTGAGGGAGACGTTGGTGAGCTGGTCATCACCACACTCAACCCAGCCTACCCCCTGATTCGATTTGGCACAGGTGACCTGTCGGCGGTGCTAAGCGGCAGCTGCCCAACAGGACGCACCAACAAACGCATCACAGGTTGGATGGGACGGGCTGACCAAACCACCAAAGTGCGCGGCATGTTTGTGCACCCGGGTCAAGTTAATGATGTGATGCGCAAATTCCCCGAACTCACTGGACGCGCGCGCTTGGTGGTGACGGGTGCCATGGCCAACGATGCCATGGCACTGCACGTTGAAGCGGAGTCCATCAGCGCCAGTCTCCTAGAACGCTTGGGCACCGCGGTGCGCGAAACCACCAAGCTGCGGGCTGACATTGTTACAGCGGCTCCAGGCTCATTGCCCAACGACGGCAAGGTCATTGAAGACGCTCGCAGTTACGACTAGACCATGCGTTTTTAACTTGTAAGTGACCGCCTTATTTGAAGTGCCAGCAAGGGTTTTCAAGTGGCTTCTCAACAAGGCCTTAGCTGACGGTCCAAGTCACAGCCACTTGCTCAGCAGCAGATGCGTTGAGCATGCTGATAACAGGCGTGAAACGCTGCGCCCAACTCACACTGACTTGTTCATCCGCCCCGTCTTCATAACCTTGGACGGGGCTATGGCCTGTACCCACATTGGCTTGACTGGCGCCGTTGACGTCGCCGCTGTGTGTGTCCGCATACGCGTTTAAGGCAGCTATGGCATTGGCCATCTCGCTTGGCTGCAATATACCCGCCATGTCGCCAGACTTGCCCCAAACACCCACCAGCACGTGGCCTTGGGCGTTGAACATCAAGATGTCTGCGCTCGCCTTAGATTTGAATTTAAACACCACGTATTCCCTTATAGGCTATTTGTTCAGCTGCTCAAATCATTATGCGTGACGCCAGCTATGGCGCATGGTGGCCAGCTCATCCATAGACCGTTGTGCTTGCTTGTCGGCCAGTTGTTTATTGGCTTTTTTATCGCGCTCTACCAGTTTTTTCATTTTCTCGAACTCAATCCTCGCCAGTTTGAGCTGGGTCAACATCGCATAACGCACGCTCACGGCGCGTAAATAGCTGCGTTCGGCTTGGACAGACACGTCGATGAGTTGCACTAAAAATTGACGACAATTCACACTGTCAGCCAAGCTGCTGGTGCGCTCAAGCTCTGTGTGCTTGTCACGGTATTCAATCACCAGATTTGTCACACGCAGCCACTGCTTATTGAGTTCTTCTTCTTTGGCTTTAGACTCCCGAAGTTGCATCTCCAATCGGCTTACTTTTTTGAAGGCCTGCTCTGCCAAAGCTGGCCAAGGGCTGATGACTGTGCTCATGCGGCAGCTCCCATGACACTGCTCAGCATCGCTTTAGACATGTCATAACCCACTTCTTCGTGCATATCTTGTTGCAGGAAACTGACCATTTCAGCGCGTTTGGCAATCGCTTGATCCAGCTCAGGGTTGGTACCAGCGTCGTAGGCACCCACTTGAATTAAGTCGTGATTTTGTTGATACAACGTCCACAAACGCCTGAACCGATTGGCACGCTTGAGGTCTTCAGGAGACAGCAGGTTTTGCATCACACGAGAGATAGAGCCTGTTAAGTCAATGGCAGGGTAGTGCGCCGCATCAGCCAAGGTGCGTGACAACATCACTTGGCCGTCTAACGAGGCACGTGCAATGTCCACGATGGGATCGTTGCCGTCGTCGCTCTCGGCCAATACGGTGTAAATAGCTGTAATAGAGCCATAGCCATTTCGCCCAACGCCAGCCCGTTCAATCAGGTTGGGTAGCAAAGCGAATACCGACGGTGGGTAGCCTTTGGCAGTTGGCGGCTCGCCAACTGCCAAGCCAATTTCACGCTGCGCATGGGCAACACGGGTCAAGCTGTCGACCAGCATCAACACGTTTTTGCCCTGGTCTCTGAAGTACTCGGCAATCACGTGGGTCAGGTGCGTGGCTTTCAGACGCAACACTGGCGAGACGTTGGCAGGCGCTGCAATCACGACCGACTTGGCCAATCCCTCTGGGCCTAAGGATTCATTGATAAACGCTTGAACCTCTCGCCCACGCTCACCAATAAGGCCAATCACCACCACGTCTGCTTTGGTAAAGCGCGTGAGCATGCCCAACAGCACGCTCTTGCCCACACCAGATCCAGCGATCAGACCTAAGCGTTGACCACGGCCAACAGTCAGTACGCTGTTGATGGCTTTAACGCCGACGTCCAGCACTGAATCAATCGGACCACGTTCCATGGGGTTGATTGGGCGACCCAGCAAACTTAAGCGCTCGCTGCAGACAGGTGCAGGCTTGCCATCAAGCGGCTCGCCGCGCCCGTCTATCACACGGCCCAATAACTCTGGACCCAAGTTCACTTGCGCCACCGCGCTGATGACACGCACCACCGCACCAGGACCAATGCCAGAGGTTTGGGTGAAGGGCATAAGGAACAAGGTTTTGTCGTTGAACCCCACCACCTCCGCCTCAACACGTGTGCCATCTGAGCCAATCACCTCGCACACTGCACCCAACGATGCCACCACGCCACGCGTTTCAAGCGTTAAGCCAACCGAACGCACCAGCGTGCCACTGCGTTCTGGGGCTGGACTGTGTACACGCTGCAAGTCTTTGCCAATCACGTCGTTGAAATCAAGCCTGGTCATCGGTGTCCTTGCTGGCTTTAAATGGTGGCTGCTTGTCTAGGTCGCCTGTATCTGTATATGTATCTTCAGTCGCATCGGTGTCGTCACGCGCATCTGCAGCGACCTTCACCACCGTTTCTGATGGCTGACCTGCACCCATGTGGTCACTGACTGGTTCGATACCAGACACGTCGTGTGCTGGCGTATTCAAACCAAAGTCGCTCACCTCGTCATCCAAGGCATCAATAGCACCCATCTGATCAATACCCGTTATGGCCTGCTCACCGGGTGGCACGGCCTGGTCGTTGGCGGCTACATCACGTTGAACCGCTGCGTCTTGGCTGCTCTCAATATCTTGTGCGTGACCTGCGGCCTCGGCATTGTGCGGGACATGCTGCTGCTTGGCTGCGCTTGCGCCACTCACTTCTTGTGCATCCTCTGTGGCGTGCATGCGCTGCAACACAGAGGCCTTGGTTCCCCAAGCTCCACCTTGTTGCAAGACTTGACTCGCGTCTAGCCATGAGGATTTATCAATGAGTAACTCATCCGCCAAATGGCTCAAGCGGTTGTCAATCAAGTCTTGAACAACCGCGTCGTTGTTGGTGACCCGAACGCTACCGCGCAGCATCGTTTTGTCTGACACCATCACCACGCCTGCACCCAGTTCTTTGTCTGCACGTTTGATGGCGGCCATGTCGTCAGGGTGCAGGGCAACGCGCACCCGTTTACCTGGGTTGTCAATATGCTCAAGTGCGGCTTGCACCAAGCGTTCAATAGCGCTGCTATCGAGCATCAATTCACCGCGCACCAACTCTTCAGCCAAATGCAACGCCAGACGTTTCAACGGCTCAAAATGCCGCGTTGCATCATCATTCAACGTGGCCATGTCGTTCGCTGCCTGTGTCAAAGCGGCAATGGCTGTGCCTAACTCTGACAACGCGCCACTGCGGCCAGCGGCTTCGCCAGCCACCATACCTTGTGCCAAACCAGCCTCCATACCTGCAGCTTTGCCCGCCTCAAAAGAGGCTTGCTGGGCTTGAACTAAATCGGTGCTAATGACACCAGGCAGCGCAGCGGTCGTGTCGCTTAAGTTGGTGGTTGCACCCGTTGTTGAATGGTGTTGTGAATCGGATTGTCCACCAGCTTGCGCAGGGTCTGTTGGGCCTGATGTGCGCGCGTCCATGCCGTGTGCATCGCTACCAACGTCTGGGTTGCTGACCGCCGCAACAGCATCAGCGTCGACATCAGTGACAACTGACCCGCTGGATTCGGATTGTTCAGTATCTGCAACAAACGCCTCACCCACTTCAGGCGGTTTGCCATCTTTTAGAAATGCCTCAGGCGTCTCAGAAACAGGGCTTTCATTTTGCGAACTGCCAGGCTGCTGCTTGAGTGCCGCAATCTCTTCCTGGTTCAACACCTTGGGTGACCAAGACTCAAATTGACCTGTTCCGAAGCTGTCCCAGTTTTTTTTCTGGTAGTCGGCTTGCAGGTCAACGCGCTTCTTAAGCAGCGCGCTGAGGGCCCACTCAGGCTTGGGTAGCGTGGCCAATAGATTAGACAAATCCATCACCGCGTCCCACCAACATCAACTCACCAGCATCCGACATTTTTTTAGCCATACGCATGATGTTCTTTTGCGCCTCTTCCACATCAGCAATGCGCAATGGGCCTTTGGCTTCCATCTCGTCCATAAACATGGCACGTGCACGTGTGGACATGTTGCCAAAGAATTTCTCCTGCACAAAATCTGCAGCACCTTTGAGGGCTGTCATCAGCATGTCGGGCTCTACGGCGCGCATGAGTGTCTGGATACCCCTGTTGTCAACACCAGACAAGTTCTCAAAGGTGAACATGTTGTCTTGAATTTTTTGCGTCAGCTCAGCGTCTAAGCTGGTGAGGTCAGCCATCACCGAGGACTCCAAATCTGCTTTCGCGAAGTTCATAATTTTGGCTGCCGCCTTAACGCCACCAAAGCTTGAAGACTGCGCTGAAGAGTTGTTGGAGAACTGCGACTTCATAATGGCCTCCAGCTCTTCCATGGCAGACGGTTGCACCGTCTCAAGACTGGCAACACGCTGCATTATTTCGGCGCGCGCTGCTGGGTTTAAAAACGCCAACACGTCCGCAGCCACGTCGTATTCCAACACTGACAAAATGATCGCAGTCACCTGTGGGTGCTCGCCGCGAATCATCTCGGCAATCGAACGCGCGTCCATCCACTTCAAAATATCAAGCCCTTTGCTACCTTGCCCAGGCATGATGCGACTCAGCACGGAGGCTGCTTTATCGGGACCCAATGCACGTTTCAGAACTTTCTCAACATACTCATTGGTACCCAAACCCAAGCTGGTTTGCTTTTTAAGCGTAGCCACAAAATCATCAAGCACAGCGTTGACAACTTCTTGCGACAAGTCAGACAGAGCCACCATTGCGCCGCCTAAGGCCTGAACCTCTTTAGGATTCATGTAACGGATGATGTCTGAGGCTTGCTGCTCACCCAACAACAGCACCAACACCGCTGCGCGTTGTGTACCGTTTAGCTCGGCCAACTCTTCTTGTAACGCCTCATCCATGGCAGCTGCTTCTGCCGGCTTGGCAACTGCAGTGCCTTTGCCACCTTTGCCTGCCTTGCCATCCTTGGCCGCTTTTGCGTCTTTTTTCTTGTCGTCTTTTTCAGCCATGATGGTGTGTTCCTTGAATAATGTGTGGCGCTTGCATTAAGCCGTTTTAATCATGCGTTTGAGGACGTTGGCCACGCGGCCAGAGTCTTCTGCCACCAACATCCTAATCAGTGCGACCTTGTCGTCGTAGGTGTTAGCTGTATCCAGCATGTCGGCCGAGATACTGGACTTCTTGGGACGCAACTTGGCTTTGATGTCTTCTAAGCTCTCGCCCTCACCGATTTGAATCATGTTCATGTCCGCCTCGCTGAGTTCACCCGCTGGGGTCTTGTCACCGGCAGCGGCAGCAGCTTGCGCAGCGGCTTCCTCTGGTGAAAGACCAATCAAGTTTTTGATGACTGGACGCACCACAATGATAAGGAAAACCAACATCAACAAGGTCATCAAGCCAGACTTAAAACTACTGATCACAGTGTCTTCTTGGTACCAAGGTATTAAAGGCTCTAAGGGCCCCACTGGCTCAAACTTAGCGGGCATGAGTGTCACATTGTCGCCACGGGCTTCATCAAAGCCCACCACGCCACGCACCAAACGCAGCATGCGGTCAAGCTCTTGCTCGGTGTATGCCACGCTCGTAGGCTCGCCTGGCGTGGCTGCTTGTCCCTCAGGTAAGACAATGGGGCGCTCATTGATCACCACGGCCACCGTCATGCGGGTTACACCGCCCTGCGCGTTCTTGATGTGCTGAACAGAGCGGTCTAGTTCGTAGTTGCGTGTGGTGCGGCTAGACTTTACATCTGAAGCACCTGTGGTGCCCTCACCTGGTGTGAGGGCCGTATTGGGTGTTGCCGCAGCGTTGGGCGGGGGTACGTTGGTGGTACCACCCGGCACGCCTGCAGCCTCAATGTTGCCATTGCGGTCTTCCGCCATGACTTCCGAACGTGTACGCGGCCCGTTGCCACCGCGGTCGTAGTCCTCAGTGGTGCTCTCTACTTGTGTGAAGTCCAGCGTGAGGTTGACCTGTGAACGCACATTGGCCTCACCCACGACGGGTGACAAAATTTCCACCACGCGGTTGCGCAGCAAGTCTTCTTGTGTGCGCTTGTGGTCTGACTGGGCAGACGTCAAACCCAATGGCGCCGTACCCGGCGTCTTGGTCATGAGGTTGCCAAAGTTGTCCACCACTGTCACGTCTTCAGGCATCAGGTAAGGAATGCTGCTGGAGACCAGATGCACAATGGCTTGTACTTGTGAATCGCTCACGCTGCGACCCGAGTAGCGTGTGAGCACCACAGAGGCTTTGGGTGGTGTACGGTCACGCACAAACACACTTTGTTTGGGCGTGGCCAAATGCACGCGGGCATGCTGCACAGCTGAGATTTGCCCGATACTGCGCGCCAACTCTTGTTCAATAGCGGCGTTGTAACGCGCTTGTTCCATAAACTGGCTGGTCGTCATGGCGTTTTGTTCACTCAAGGCACTCAGACCAGAGATGGGTTCTTTTGGAATACCTTGGCCTGCCAAGAAAATACGCGCTTCGTGAAAGCGTGACTGGGGCACTTGAAGCTGACCGGTCATTTCATCAAGCTCAGGGCTAAAGCCACCCTGCTTCAAACTGTCGTAGGCGGCTTGCAAGTCAGCGCCTTGTAGGCCTGGCAACAAGGCGCGCGTTTGCGGTGCTTGCATCAAGCTGTAGACCAATGCCAACACCACCACAGCCATCATGGTGACAATGGCAGGCAAGGCCTTGCGAACGGTGGGTTGCTGCAGGATTTGTCGGACCTGCGCCATAGGCGATCCGCTGAGTGCCATGCCGTAGCCATAGTTCTGGCCACCGCCGCCTGGCGCACCTGCGCCACCTTGACCAGTGGTTGTCATTGCACCGTTGCCGTTGCTGCTGCCGTTGCTGTTGCCGTTGCTACCTTGCGTCGCAGGCAAGTTGTTGGAGGTGCTGACGTTTGCACCTGCACTGAAATCAGTGGGATTCATTGTGGCCGCTGCTGTACTCATGGTGTCTGTTCCTTACCTGTTTAACGCGTGAAGTTATGTGTCGTTGCGTCTTAAACAGGCATGTTTAAGATGTCTTCATAGGCTTTGAGTACTTTGTTGCGCACCTGCAAGGTGGCTTCAAATGCCAAAGATGATTTCTGCATTCCCAGCACCACATCGGTCAGCGGTACGTCTTCGCCACGTTCGAATGCATTTTGCAAACTGCGTGAGGCTTGTTGGGTTTGGTTCACGTTTTCAACCGCGCCACGCACCGCATCCATAAAGCTGGGTTTGTCGGTTTGCTGAACTTGGTTGAGGCCAAAGTTGGGCTGCTGGCCATTGACGGCCGTGCCCTGCTGCGCTTGTGCTTGCGTGTTCTTCAAAGTGGCCAGCATTGATGCAATGTTGGCGGCGGATGTTGCTTTTTCGATCATGGCGTGCTTTCTGTTCGCTTACAGGCTTGCGCCAGCAAAGCTGGCGCCACGCTCGCGAAGTTGCGCCAGCTTGTAGCGCAAGGTGCGTGGGCTGATGCCCAGTAATTTGGCCGCAGCCATTCGGCTGTCGGTGCTGTGCAACGCTGCAGCAATCACTTGGTGCTCGCTGTGCTTCATGGCGTCTTGCAAGTCAACTGGGATGGTGGCCTGCACAGGTGCCACTGGCATGGCGGTTGCAAACGCTGGAGGCTGCACGGGTGCCTGTGCAGACACACCAGCGGGTATAACTGCCTCACTGAACATGTGATGGTCTGCCGTGTCGTTGTGGTAGTCGTCGAATAACAGCTGATTGGCCGTGATGAGACCGTCTACACACAAAACGACCGCGCGCTGCACCACATTTTCCAATTCACGCACATTGCCAGGCCATGGGTAGCTGAGCAACAGACTTTGCGCTTGTTCGTCCAGGTTGTATGCCATGCTTGCTTGACCGTGGGTTACCA
>CALBWZ010000424.1 GCA_937893415.1 uncultured Comamonadaceae bacterium
TGATGGTGAACGCCTTCATGATCCAGCTCTACATACCGCTGGGTTTTTTAGGCGCGCTGTACCGTGAAATCAAGCAAAGCCTCACCGACCTAGACAAGATGTTTGTGCTTTTAGAGCGCGAGCGTGAAATTGCCGACAGGCCCAATGCGCAAGTTTTACGCTTAGACAGCCCGCCAGACGTAAGTTTTGATGGCGTCAGTTTCAGCTATGAGCCCAACAGGGCGATTTTGCACGGTGTAGACATACACATCCCAGCTGGTAAAACGGTGGCCATTGTGGGTCCGTCTGGTTCTGGTAAATCGACGTTGGCCAGGTTGCTGTACCGGTTTTACGACGTCAGTGGGGGGGCCGTCCGTATCAACGGCGTAGACGTGCGTGAACTGCAGCAACTCAGTTTGCGCCGCCATGTCGGCATAGTGCCTCAAGACACAGTGTTGTTTAACGACAGCATTGCGTACAACATTCGATACGGGCGAACCGACGCCAGCATGGACGACGTGATAACCGCGGCCAAAGCAGCTCGCATACACAGCTTTATTGAAAGCTTGCCCCAAGGCTACGACACGCCAGTGGGCGAGCGTGGTTTGAAGTTGTCAGGGGGAGAAAAGCAGCGCGTCGCCATTGCCCGAACCTTGCTTAAAAACCCACCCATATTGATATTTGACGAGGCAACTTCGGCGCTGGACTCCACCAACGAGCGGGCCATTCAAGCCGAAATTCGCATGGCGGCACGCCATAAAACATCGCTGGTGATCGCTCACCGTTTGTCGACAGTTGTGCACGCCCACGAGATTGTGGTGCTGGAAGCCGGATCTGTGGTGGAACGAGGCCGCCACAGCGATTTGTTGCAAGCTGGCGGCGCCTATGCGCGCATGTGGGCTTTGCAGCAAGAAGACAAAACAGGTGATGCCCCATCAGACCAACCCAACCGTCCGCCAAACAGCCCAAGCTTGGCCGTATCATAAGGTCGCTATGGAAACCAAATGGCTAGAAGACTTTGTATCGCTGGCTCAAACGCGCAGTTTTAGCCGTTCGGCGCAATTGCGCCATGTCACGCAGCCTGCCTTTTCAAGGCGCATTCAAGCGCTTGAGGCATGGGCCGGTACCGACCTTGTCGATCGCTCGTCGTACCCCACCCGATTAACGCCTGCAGGCAAAACTTTACTGGACCAGGCAGTCGATATGCTGCAGGCTTTGCAAGCGACACGCGCCATGCTGCGCACCCACCAAGCCTCCGCTCAAGACGTGATTGATTTTGCAGTGCCTCACACCTTGGCCTTTACTTTTTTCCCGTCTTGGGTGTCGCGTTTGGTGAAAGAATTCCGCAGCTTCAACAGCCGCCTCATTGCCCTGAATGTGCACGATGCGGTGATGCGCATGACAGAGGGCAGTTGCGACCTACTTCTGATTTACCACCACCCATCACAGCCTGTTGCTTTGGGCGTTGACCGCTACGATATGTTGGTTTTGGGTTCGGAAGCGCTGTACGCCGTCAGCAAACCCAAGCCCGACGGCACACCCATGTACTCATTGCCCGGTCACAGCAAAAAACCACTGCCTTATTTGGCGTATTCGGCCGGTGCCTATTTGGCGCGCGCGGTTGACCACTTGCTCAAACAAAGTAGCGAGGTGTCGCATTTAGAGCGTGTTTACGAAACTGATATGGCCGAAGGCTTGAAAGCCATGGCTTTAGAAGGCCACGGTATTGCCTTTTTGCCCGAGAGCGCAGTGCGCAAAGACATGGAGGCTGGGCGATTGGTGAGTGCAGGGCAGACCCCAAGTTTGACCATGGAAATTCGCCTGTATCGACAAAAACCTGGCGTTGAGGCCATCCTAGACGTCGCTGGTGTCAATGACGTCGACAAGGGGCTGGCGCGCAGTTTATGGCGGCACTTGGCCTCTAGTGTGCCCTCGAGCCCCGCGCCTAGCACCACCACCTAGAGCGGGTAAGTCTTTAGGCGCGGGTGAATGGGTCTGCGCATGACATAAGATTAAGGCTATGACACATGCTGCATCATTGCCCCCCCAAACATTCACGATGATTCGCCCTGATGACTGGCATTTGCACGTGCGAGATGGCATTGCCTTGGCCAGCGTGGTGCCGCATACGGCGGCACAATTTGCCCGAGCCATCATCATGCCCAACCTCAAGCCGCCAGTGACGTCATTGGCCATGGCCAATGCATACAAGTCTCGCATTGCAGCTGCCGTCCCACATGGGGTGCAGTTTGAGCCGCTGATGACCTTGTACCTCACGGACAACATTGCGCCGCAAGCCATAGAAGAAGCCCATGCGGGTGGGGTTTTGGCCGCCAAGCTGTACCCAGCGGGTGCCACCACCAACAGCGACATGGGTGTCACCAAGCTCAGCAATATTTACCCCGTGTTTGAGGCCATGCAGCGCTGTGGCATGTTGCTGTTGGTGCACGGTGAAGTCACCAGCACAGACATTGACTTGTTTGACCGTGAAGCGGTGTTTATCGAGCAGCAGCTCATACCGTTGCGGCGGGATTTTCCAGAGCTTAAGATTGTGTTTGAGCACATTACCACTGCCGAAGCGGCGCAATACGTTCAAGCCAGCGACAGTTTTGTAGGGGCCACCATTACGGCTCACCACTTGCTGTACAACCGGAATGCCATTTTTACTGGTGGCATTCGCCCCCACTATTATTGTTTGCCCGTTCTCAAGCGCGAGGCGCATCGCCAAGCCTTGCTGGCCGCTGTATCCAGTGGCT
>CALBWZ010000425.1 GCA_937893415.1 uncultured Comamonadaceae bacterium
AACAGGTCAGATTCATTTATTCGTATAAGTGCTTGTATTGTATGGATTATTTTAAAAAATTGCCGGGTTAAAGGGTTAACCCTAGTACGTCAACATGCAGACCCACATCACCTCACAAGCACTGCCTGATGTGCATCACCAGCTTGGCCTTTAGCCTTATACAACTGTACCGGTAACCTGCCGTCAGCGAGCAGGTTGCAGCAACAATACACCGCCATATTGGGGACCAGTCCCTGAAATAGTCACCTGAAACCAACTGCGAATTGTTTTGTTGTAACGTGGAGAGCTCAATTTTCATATTGTTCTGATCGGATTAGCCATGTCACGTACTGCCGACGCACTCATCAATGCCATTGACAGCGGCCTGCGCACCCTGTTTGTTACACCGCATGCCAGTCGTGCCCTAGATCTGCCAACTGACAACCCACCACTTAACGCAGCGCAGCAGCGTCACAGCGCGTCGCTGATGCGTGTCAACCATGTGGGCGAGGTCTGTGCGCAAGGCCTGTATGCCGCGCAAGCGTTGGGCGCACGCGTGTTTTCTAAAGACGAGGCGTTGGCTGGCCATTTAGAAGCGGCCAGCATAGAAGAAAACGACCATTTGGCGTGGACCAGCGAGCGCTTGCACGAACTGAACGGGCGGCCTTCGTTGCTGAACCCTGTTTGGTACGCTGGCGCGTTTGCAATGGGTTTGCTGGCTGCGCGCTTGGGCAAACGCGTGAGTTTGGGGTTTGTGGTGGCCACTGAACAGCAGGTTGAGGCGCATTTGGCCTCGCACATGACAAGGCTAGATCCCAACGACACCCGGTCCAACGCCATCGTGGCACGCATGAAAAAAGACGAGGCACGACACGCCAAACAGGCGCAGGCGGCCGGTGGCATGACATTGCCCCAACCCGTGCAAGCAGCGATGCGGGGCGCGGCGAAAGTTATGACGACCGTGGCGCAGCGTATTTGAGACCTGCAAATACAGTGGTGACGGGTTGATGGGTCGATGGGTTGCTAGCAGCGCTGAAGTTGGCGTGACCACGGCCCTGTTAGACCACACGCTGAGGTGGATTCAGCAACCCCGCCATGCGCACCCGGTGACAAGAACCCGGACCCGGCAACACGTGCAAGATGGCAGTGGTGTCGCGGGCAACCATTCACGTGTCCTGCTGGCTCCACCAGCAGGACATATTCAGCACGGGACCGCCACCTGTCAACAGCCACCAACAGTTTGACAAGTTAAACCGACACGACTTCCACGGTGGTTGTGATGTCTGCGGTTTTACCCAACATAATGCTGGCAGAACAGTATGTGTCGTGGCTCATGGCGACAGCGCGCTCCACCGCGGCTCTGGGCAGGTTGACGCCAGTCACCACGAAGTGCATGTGAATGTTGGTAAACACCTTGGGGTCGGTCTCGGCCCGTTGTGTGGTGAGTGTGACGGTGCAACCCGTCACTGTGTGACGACCACGCTTCAGAATTAAGACCACGTCGTAGGCAGTGCATCCGCCAGTGCCAGCCAACACCGTTTCCATAGGTCTAGCGGCCATGTTGGCACCGCCGTTTTCTGGCTTAGACGCATCGGGCGCGCCGTCCATGGTGATGACATGCCCGCTACCGGTTTCTGCCACAAAGCCCATGTTGGACTGAGCGCCTGTTGCGCCTGTCCACGTTACTGTGCATTCCATTGATCACTCCAAATAAGAAAAAACGGTGCAGCGCTTCGCGGCCTATGCGGCATAGACCTGACAAACCGCCCAAACCATAAAAAAACGCTCTGCTGCATTGCAACATACCGGTATACTTTGGGTATCGCGGTTGTTTGTGTGCAAGCACTTACAGTTTGGGCGCATATTCATGTGCCCCGACCGCAACCAGTTGTCTCCTCCACCTCCTCAAAACTGGTGGATTCAGCCTCAAGCTGTAAAGCTTGAGGCTTTTTTTTGGGCCTGTTACAGCGCGTATGATTTGCCGCAAGGATCTTCACTATGCCAGCCACCCCACACACACCCACAACCAGCACAAGCAACTTGAGCCCCAGTGACTACCTCAGGCGTATTTTAAATGCCAAGGTGTATGAGGTTGCCAAAGAAACCGACTTAGACATTGCGCATACATTGAGCGCCAAGCTCAACAACACGGTGTTGCTCAAGCGTGAAGACCAGCAACCTGTGTTTAGTTTTAAGTTGCGGGGCGCCTATAACAAAATGGCCAACCTGAGCCGGGCACAACTCAAGCGCGGCGTCATTTGCGCATCAGCTGGCAACCATGCACAAGGTGTTGCCTTGTCGGCACGTAAATTAGGCACAAAGGCGCTTATCGTGATGCCAACCACCACGCCACAAGTGAAAATTGATGCTGTGAGGGGGTTGGGCGGTGACGTGGTGTTGTTCGGCGAAAGCTTTACCGACGCTTACAACCACGCGGTAGAACTAGAGCAGAAAAAAGGGCTTACTTTCGTACACCCCTTTGACGACCCTGATGTGATTGCGGGTCAAGGCACCGTTGCCATGGAAATGCTGCGACAACACACAGGTCCGCTTGACGCGGTATTTGTCGCCATTGGTGGCGGCGGACTGATTGCTGGCGTGGCCAATTACATCAAAGCAGTGCGCCCAGACGTCAAAGTCATTGGTGTGCAAATGAACGACTCTGATGCGATGGTGCAGTCGGTCAAAGCGGGGAAACGCGTGGCGCTGGCTGATGTGGGGCTTTTTTCTGATGGTACAGCCGTCAAACTGGTGGGTGCAGAAACATTTCGCGTGTCTAAAGAACTGGTCGATGACTACATCACCGTTGATACAGACGCCGTGTGCGCCGCTATCAAAGACATATTTACAGACACCCGCTCTATTGTTGAGCCCGCAGGCGCGTTGTCGGTGGCCGCCATTACGCAATATGTGGCCAAACACAAGGTCAAAGGCCGCACCTTTGCAGCCATTTTGTGCGGCGCCAATATGAACTTTGATCGCCTACGCTTTGTCGCAGAACGTGCTGGTGTTGGGGAAGAAAGCGAGGCCTTGTTTGCCGTCAGCTTGCCAGAAGAGCGGGGCAGCTTTAAGCGATTTGTGCAATTGATTGGCGATTTGCCGGGCGGTCCACACAACGTGACCGAGTTCAACTACCGCATGAATGATGCACAGCGCGCCAACGTGTTTGTGGGCTTGTCCACCAAAAAAGGCGAAAGCCCACAACTGGCAAAGCACTTTAAACGCGGCGGCTTTGAAGCTTTAGACCTCACCCACGACGAGCTTGCCAAACAACACGTACGCCACATGATTGGTGGGCCCAACCCCCAAGGCGGTGACGAACGCTTGCTGCGGTTTATATTTCCCGAGCGCCCAGGCGCTTTGTTGAAATTTTTATCCATGATGCAACCCAACTGGAATATCAGCTTGTTTCACTACCGCAACCAAGGCGCTGACTACGGTCGTATTTTGGTGGGTATGCAAGTACCTAAGGCAGACAACAAGGCCTTTAAGACCTTCCTCACCACGCTGAACTATCCCAGCGTGGATGAGACTGATAACCCGGTATTTCGCTTGTTTTTAAAACCACAATAAGGCGCTACAACACCCTATGGCCAACACCTTAGACGGCAAACTGGTGGTTGCCATTTCTTCTCGCGCATTGTTTGACTTCGAAGAAGAAAACCGCGCCTTCGAAGACGGCGACGACCGCTCGTATATGCAGCTGCAGCTCAGCCGCCTTGACGTGCCAGCCACGCCAGGCGTGGCTTTTTCAATGGTGCAAAAATTATTGGCTTTTAACGACGCCAACGCACAACCCGTAGAAGTCGTCATTTTGTCTCGCAATGACCCAGTCAGTGGCATGCGTGTGTTTCGTTCAGCCAAACACTATGGCTTGGCTATTCAACGCGGCAGTTTTACGCGCGGGCGTTCGCCGTGGAAATACCTCAAGCCCCTTAAAGCCAATCTGTTTTTATCAACCCACTTGGCCGATGTACGTGAGGCGCTGGCAGCAGGCGTGCCTGCCGCTCAGGTCTACCCACACTCGGTACACGCGTCCAATGCGCACCCACAAGAGCTGCGCATCGCTTTTGACGGTGACGCGGTGTTGTTCAGCGATGAAGCCGAGCGCATTTACCAAGAGCACGGTCTCGATGCCTTTGTCCAACACGAGTCACTGCGCGCCGGACAGCCTTTGCCTGGCGGTCCTTTTAAGCCATTTTTAGAAGCCTTGCAGCGCATGCAACAAGCCTCTGCACACCACGCAAATATGCCTATTGCCATTCGCACCGCCTTGATCACAGCACGCAGCGCGCCGTCACATGAACGCGCTATTCGCACGCTCATGAACTGGCACATCGACATTGACGAGGCCATCTTTTTAGGCGGCTTGGCCAAGGGCGAGTTTTTACGCGAGTTTGAGCCAGACTTTTTCTTTGACGATCAAACTGGCCACGTTGAATCTGCCGCCAGCCATGTCCCCAGCGGTCACGTAGCCAGCGGCTCCCGCAATACCTAAACCTCACTTGCACGAGCCAAACAATGCCTAATGCTGTTCAACACTGGTGGGCCAAGCAAGGCCTGAAATGGGCGGATTTTGCGCAATTTGTACGCCGCGCATGGGCGCTCACGCTGCCCTACTTCGTGTCCGACCAAAAATGGCGTGCCAGAGCCATGTTGGCGGGTATTGTGGCACTGAATTTAGCCGCTGTTTATATGTTGGTGCTCATCAACGAGTGGAACCGCGTGTTTTACGACGCCCTGCAAGACCGCAACGCTGATGTGTTTTGGCGAGAGCTGAAACGCTTTTTAATGCTGGCGTTTGGTTTTGTCATTGTGGCTGTATACCGCTTTTACCTGACGCAACTGTTAGAGATGTATTGGCGCAAATGGCTGACTGAGTTTTACGCCAACCGCTGGCTGACCCATCAAGCGTTTTACCGCTTGGAGTTGCTGCTCTTTGCCAAGGGCGGCACGGACAACGCCGCTACCGACAACCCCGACCAACGTATTCACGAAGACCTGAACTTGTTTACCAGCTACACCGTTAGCCTGACCATGGGCTTGCTCAACGCGGTGGTCACACTGCTGAGTTTTGTGGGTATTTTATGGACGTTGTCTGGCGATTTTTCGTTTCATGTGGGAGACACTGCTGTCACCATCCCTGGCTTTATGGTGTGGATGGCATTGCTGTATTGCGCTGTGGGCAGTGTGCTCACCCACTTCATAGGCCGTCCGTTGATCAGTCTGAACTTTCGCCAGCAGCGCGTGGAAGCTGACTACCGCCACCACTTGGTCAGACTGCGTGAATACAGTGAATCTGTCGCCATGGACAAGGGTGAGACGGTTGAAAAAAGCCGCTTAGACAGACGCTTTGGAGCCGTGCTAAGCAATTACTTGCAGCTGCTGTTGGCACAAAAACGCCTCACATGGTTTACCGCGGGGTTTAACCAATTGGCCATGGTGTTTCCCTTCGTGGTGGCTGCACCTAGGTTTTTTAGTGGTGCGATTCAACTGGGTCAGTTGATGCAAATAGCGTCGGCTTTTGGCCGTGTACAAGACAGCTTGAGTTGGTTTGTCGACAGCTATGACAACCTCGCTCGATGGCGCGCCACCACGGACCGACTCACCTACTTTGAAGACGCCATGCAGGCCGTCTCTAGCGATACAGGTCAACGCCGAGAGGTGGGCGAATCCAAAGCTTTGTGGGCAGACAGCTTACAGCTCAAGCTACCCGATGGTCAGGCCCTTGGCACACCGTTGAGCTTGCAGGTTGAACCTGGGCAAACATGGTGCGTACAAGGCCCCTCTGGCAGCGGTAAGTCCACGTTGCTGCGCGCCATTGCTGGCATTTGGCCTTGGTGGTCAGGGCGCTTGGTGCGCCCAGACGCTTTTGACGACAATGCCATGTTTTTGCCGCAGCGCTCTTACTTTCCCAACGGCTCCTTGCGCGAGACTGTGGCCTACCCACAAATTAGTGACGGCTTTGACGACGTCACCTTACAACGTGCGCTGAAGCTGGCAGGGTTGCCAGACTTGTCCTCACAACTCGACACAGAGGCCAATTGGGGTCAGAAGCTGTCTGGCGGAGAACAGCAACGCTTGGCTATTGCCCGGGTGTTTCTCAAACAACCCCGTTGGCTCTTTTTAGACGAAGCCACCAGCGCGCTGGATGAAGCCACAGAGGCTACTGTCTACAAAGCATTACTGGCTGACGTGCTGGCGCGTGGCGGTTGCGTGGTGTCTGTGGCGCATCGCGCCACCGTAGCGGCCCTGCACAGCCACCATTGGGTAATACCTGCTGTATAAAAATGAACACCTAAGTTCGCATTGTGATATTATTTAAAGCGGTAAAAACAATACCTTTTAAATCATATCAAAATGATAGTATTTAAAGGCAAACAAGCAACGCAGCCTGGGGAGACGACACATGACTGACCGCCGAACAGCCTTAACGCACCTATGCGTAGGCGGTGTGCTGGTAACTTTGGGTATGGGAAGTGCTAACGCTGTTTCTGAAACAGAAGCAAATTTACGGATCTCGTACCGCAACGGCTCACAACGCACACTGACATTCAGTGATTTGAGTGGCTTGAAACAGCACAACATAGTGACCTCAACACCGTGGCACCTGGGTACCCCTAGATTTACAGGGCCGTTGCTGCGAGATGTACTACAGCTGGCCAACTTCAAAGGCAACGTTGTGTTGGCCTCTGCGGTGAACGACTACAAAGTCACTATTCCCGTGGAAGATTTGGTTCAGCACAGTGTGTTGCTAGCGCACAGCATCAACGGCGAGCGACTCACACTGCGCACGCTTGGCCCTTTGTTCGTCATGTACCCATTGGATACAGATGAAACGCTGCGAACCGCCGGCGTGTATGCGCGCTGTATTTGGCAGTTATTGGAAATTAAGGAGCAGTGAGCATATTGCCGCGAGGCTATATGCGCCAACACTTCCCACAATGGCGCAAGCACGTCATGTTGTGGTTAGTCGCGCCCATTGTGCTGATCAGCCTCACGCTCACGCCCCTTGCGGTATTTCAATACAAACAGTACCAGTCCCTCATTCAGCAGCCGCAATATGGCAACGACTCAGTCATCATGCTTGCCTATCAGATGGAGCGCGAGGCCCAGCGTTTTGCGCTGGCGCTTCAAAATTACCTGAGTACTGAATACACCACCAGCAACGATGAGCTGATGACGCGCTTTGACGTGTTTTATAGCCGCGTCAGCCTACTTGAACAAAACCCAGGTACACGTTGGATTAAGAATACAGATAACTACGTTGACGGCCTACAAGCTGTCAACCAACTAATGGACAAAGCGGTTCCTATTTTTGAAACCAACAACACGCTAGAAGCTGCGACTAGGCAGCAGCTTGCCGACATTCAAACAGATACGGCAATACTTAAACTCAAACTCTCGCAACTTACTTTTACGGCCAACTCTGCCGTGTATGCCAACTTTGACAAAAGCAACACCCTACTGCGTGAACAAAGTAGGCTCATCATTGTGGTGACGATGGCACAAGGCGTTTTAATGGTCATTGCCATCGTTGCAACCTACCTGTACATCAGACGGCACCAGCGCCAAGTCGCAAAACTCACAAGTTTGACTCAGGCCCTTGCACTGGCTCGCAACAAGGCCGAGGCGGCCAACCGTAGCAAAAGTATATTTTTGGCCAACATGAGCCACGAAATACGCACACCATTCCAAGGTTTGCTGGGCATGCTTAATTTGCTGTTGCAAACCCGCTTAAACGCACGCCAAAAGGACTACGTGAACACCGCTCACAGTTCAGCACTGCATTTGCTGGGCGTGGTCAATGACGTACTAGACATGTCCACCATTGAGTCAGGCAATCTGCGCCTCAACAACGGCCCCGTTAACTTGCACGACTTGGTCAACGAGGTGGGAAATTTAATGCGCACGCAAGCCACGGCCAAAGGTCTTGATCTCATAGTGTCATTGGCCCACAACACGCCGCAGTGGTTGCACACAGACAGCGTGCGTTTGAGACAAGTTATGTACAACCTGCTCAGCAACGCCATTAAATTTACGCAGCATGGCCAAGTGCAATTTGAAGTGCACCCCAACGGCGCCAATGAACCAGGTATTGAAATATGTGTGGTGGACACAGGTATTGGTATGAATCAACAAACCATTGACCTGCTGTTCACACGCTTTTTTCAAGCTGACGACGCATCAACCAAACGTTATCAAGGGACTGGTTTAGGACTAGAGATTTCACGAACGCTGATTCAACTTATGAACGGCACACTAAACATCAGCAGCGTTGAGGGCAAGGGCTCACGGTTCCAAGCCGTGTTGCCGCTGGGCAACGCAGCGCCTACTGAGGTCGACGGCGTAATTGACTCAGACAGCTTGTACGCCATAACCACCGGCGACAAATCGTTGCGCGTATTGGTGGCTGAAGATCACCCCATCAACATGAAGGTGCTGTCCATTTTGCTAGAACGCATGGGCCATGAAGCCACTATGTGCAGCAGCGGTGCCTGTGCCATCGATACGCTCAAAAAAGATGTATTTGATGTGATTCTCATGGACTACCACATGCCTGAAATGGACGGCTTGCAAGCAACCCGCCTCATTCGCGAGCTACCCAGCCCCGCTGGACAAATACCTATTGTGCTGATCACAGCAGACGTGGTGCACGACACACGAGCGCGCGCACTCGCAGCTGGTGTCACGGCTTTCGCCCCGAAACCCGTGCGCTTGCAAGATTTGCACGCCACGTTTAACGCGTGCAATTTGTTGGGCAACCCTGACACAACAGCCCGTACAACGCCAGACCACAACACACCACACAGCACCTCTGAAGACGCACCCATGGACTACTCGTACAACAACACCCAGCTGCTCAACATCAGCATTTTTTCTGAACTCTTCGACCTCTTGCCTGCAGACAATTGGGCCACCATAACGAGCACATTGTTTGACCCACCACACGGCGATGTGCCAGTGCTGATGGCGCACCTGCAAGACCACGTCGGCAGCAAGGCCTTGGGGGAGCAGGCTCATAAAGTTAAGGGTGCAGCCATGATGATTGGGCTGCAACGTCTGGGTGAGTTGTGTGCGCGCATTGAAGACCAATGCAACGCAGACGACCAGAGCTTGCAATTCGACGAGGCCTTGCTTGCGCTGTCTGCTGCAAGTCACGATACGCAGCAGGCCCTGGCCAAGCAACTGCAGATCAACAACACGGCACAAGACGCCTAAACAAACAAGCATTCAGCGCCTTACCGTTTAAAAGCTGTTGCTGTTGTTATTGCTGAGCACCACCACATGGCTTCGAGGTTTCTAAGCTACCCACTGACTGACTAGATGCCTAACCATTCACATTGGCAGGGTCTTTGCTTGGGGGGCTCAAGAAATTAATGTAAGTGCTGCCATTTGTGTAGGTGTGAGCAATGGCTGATTGGTAGATGCACAACGACATGGTCAAATAACGCCTGAGTGCTTTTTTTAAACCTGTGCACAGCAACCAGCATTGCAACACTGCCCATAACGAATGCCCACCTATCTATGCAAGTTACAGTTCTGGGCGAAGCCCTCATGGATTGCCTTCAGCAAGCTGACGGCCAACTCAAACCACTTCAAGGTGGCAGCCCCTTCAACTTGGCAAGGGCCTGCGCCTTACAAGGGGTAAAAACCCACTATCTGAACCCGTTGTCTAACGATGCGTTTGGCGATGCGTTGAAAGCCAGCCTCGAACGTGACGGCGTGGGCTTGCCACAGCTAAGGTCCAAATTGCCAACATCGTTAGCCGTGGTTCAGGTGGTGAATGGACAGCCAAGCTATGGCTTTTACCGCGAAGGCATTGCCGACCGCGACTACGCTGTGCAAGCCATTTTGGCGCAACTAACTGACATGACACCGGGCGTGTTGCACACCGGGTCGTTGCTACTCATACCCCCAGAGCACCTGAAGGTATTGGCGGTTGTGCAAGGTGCCAAGGCGCTGGGCTGGACCATCAGCATGGATATCAACATGCGTCCCAGCGTGGCTCCAGATTTACCGGCTTACGTACACGCCGTCAAGTTGCTGTCACAAGAGGCGGACTGGTTAAAGGCCAGTGATGAAGACTTGGCAGTACTGGGCTTTGCATCCATCAACTTGGCCAACGCCGGCGCGTTGTCAACGCACTTCCCCAATGCAAGCCGCATTGCACTGACTTGTGGTGGCGATGGCGCATGGCTACAAGTGGACAAACACACCGCACAAGCCAGCGTGCCCAAGGTCGATGTCACCGACACCGTGGGCGCGGGCGATACCTTTTGGGGCAACTGCTTGGCCGACTGGGCAACAACCCATGCGCCTGGCAGCCCCGCAACGGAGCGCGTAGCCTATACGCTGCGCAGAGCGATGCAGGCGGCTGCAATCAACTGCACACGCTTAGGCTGCCAGCCTCCAAACGCTGCTGAATTAACCAATGCGCTGCGCTAAAAAAACGGTCAGGCGAACCGCGTTCGTGACAAACAAGCACATGCAGCCTCATTGACCTCACCTGTTGGACCATGTAGGGCGGTTGTAGTTACATACGCAACCATCTAACCGCCAACGCCTGCAACCCGAGATTGGCTCTGGTAGATAGCTGCAAGCGCTTGCGCTTCAATTGGCAATGAAACCTCGTTGTAACCAATTAAACAAAAAAACATGTAACTGAATTACACTTTCATACATGCGTGCTGGGTAGAGCAAGTGCGCCACAACAGGACAATACCGATGAGTGACACGAACAACGTAGACATAGTGATATTTGGTGGTGCGGGCGACTTGGCTTTTCGCAAGCTGGTGCCTGCGCTTTTTATGGCGCATATGCACAACAAGCTAGAAGGTAACGCACGCATTATTGGCGTAGGCCGGCAAGCATGGGGACGCGATGATTATTTGGCGTTCATCACCGAAAAAACCCGCCCTTTCCTAAAAGACGCGCTCAAAGAAGCCAACGGTGAGACCTGTTGGACCAGCTTTCTTGACCGCTTGTACTTTGCCAGCATCGATGTGACCCAAGCAGACGACTACAAACACCTGACCGTCTTGAGCACAGAAGGCGCACAGCGTGTGTTTTACCTAGCCACAGCACCCAGTTTGTTCACGCAAATTTGCAGCCATTTAGACAGCGCCGGTTTGATAGACGCGCAAGCGCGGGTGGTTTTAGAAAAGCCCTTGGGTCACGACTTGGCCTCAGCCAAGGCCATCAACGACCAAGTGGCCCAACACTTTGCGGAGAGTCAGATTTACCGCATTGACCATTATTTGGGCAAAGAGACTGTACAAAACCTGATGGTTTTACGCTTCGGCAACGCCATCTTTGAACCACTGTGGCGCAGCCCAAATATTCGCAGTGTGCAAATTACTGTGGCTGAAACAGTAGGCGTGGGCAGCCGTGCAGGCTTTTACGACCAAACCGGTGCGGCGCGCGATATGGTTCAAAACCATTTGTTGCAACTGCTCTGTATAGTGGCTATGGAGCCGCCCATTTCGCTGCAGCCCAACGACGTACGAGACGAAAAACTGAAGGTGTTGCGCTCGCTTCGCCCCATGACCGCTGTAGATATCAAACGCGACACCGTTAGGGGCCAATACAAAAGCGGCACCGTAGAAGGCGTTGCTGCCGTAGGCTATTTGGCTGAAGAAAACGTACCAGCCAACAGCACGACGGAAACGTTTGTTTCACTGAAAGCCCACATCAATAACGCGCGCTGGGCCAATGTGCCATTCTATTTACGCACAGGCAAGCGCATGCAGCACAGACGCTCAGAAATCATCATTGAATTTGATGACATGCCCTTCTCTATTTTTTCGGGCGCAGCCAACAGCCAACCCAACCGTTTGGTGATTAGTTTGCAGCCTGAAGAATCTATTCAGTTGAAAATGATGGTGAAAGAACCGGGCTCGGGCATGAACATGCGCCCAGTCAACCTTGACCTAGACATGCGTTCAGCCTTTACAGAACGCCGTGCCGAGGCGTACGAGCGCTTGCTCGTGGATGTGGTGAAGGGTCGCTTGACGCACTTCATGCGCCGCGATGAACTGGAAGCTGCGTGGTCGTGGGTTGAGCCCATATTGAATGGCTGGGCTGCATCTGGCGAGCCGCCAAAGGCATACAACGCAGGCACCTGGGGCCCTGCCGCCTCATCGGCATTGATGGCGCGCAGTGAACACACATGGTTCGAAGAGTCTTAAATACACGCAAGGAGACATTGCCGTGCCACTGAACATTCGAGAACACAGGTTACCCAACGCCGATGCGTTGGCGCAATCGTTGGCCGCAGACATTGCGCAACGCTTGCTGCTCGTCTTGCGCCGCCAAACCACAGCGACCCTGTTTGTGTCAGGCGGCAAATCGCCGATTGCGCTCTTTAAAGCCTTGGCAGCACGTGCGCTGCCGTGGCACGCCATTACAGTGTCTTTGGCTGATGACCGCTGCACACACAACACAGATGAGGCCAGCAATGCGCTGCTGGTGCGCAACCACTTGCTGCAAGATTATGCGTCTTCAGCCACGTTTGTACCTGTGGTCGATATTGGCCCACACACACCCATACCAAGCCCGCTGACGTTGGCAGATACAGCCACACAGCAACTGAAAAAAATGGCTGGCATTGATGTGCTGGTGTTGGGTATGGGCGCAGACGGACACACCGCTTCGCTGTTTCCTCAAGCACCACAGCTGCGTGTTGGCTTGGACCTGCAACAAAGCGTCGGATACATTGCCACCAGCCCTCAAAAAGCTGCTTTTGAGCGTATCAGTTTGAACTTAGCGGCTATCTTATCGGCACGCCATATTGCCGTGGCCATAGGCGGCGGCGCAGACAAACATGCGGTGTTCGAGCAAGTTAAATCTGCCAAGACTGACGCGCTACCGTTGTCGCATGTGCTGCACAACCATGCTGGCACATCCAACATAGACATTTGGCTCAACGACTAGCGGCTGGCACCTAACAGCCACTCCGCCTTGCATGTATACAACCTGATCAACCACTCCAACACACACCAACACACGCCATGACCACAATGCTCCCCCCCTCCAAGCAAACGACGCCAAGCTTCACACTCCCTGCCATGCACCAGGTGGTGCAGGCAGTGACCCAACGAATTGTTGCTCGGAGCGTGACATCGCGCGGCGACTATGACGCCATGGTGGCTGCCAGCGCCAAAATAGGCCCCCAACGCAAAGGCATGGGCTGTGCCAACACGGCTCACGCCTTCGCGGCCATGCCCATCAACGACAAACTGATGATGCGCCAAGAGGTTGCACCTAACGTGGGCATCATCACCGCTTACAACGACATGTTGTCCGCGCACCAGCCTTACGAATATGCGCCTGAGATTATTCGACAAGCAGCTCGTGATGTGGGTGCGACTGCTCAAGTTGCCGGCGGCGTACCCGCCATGTGCGACGGTATTACGCAAGGCACTGACAGTATGGAGTTGTCGCTGTTCTCGCGCGATGTGATTGCCTTGGCGACAGCCGTAGGCTTGTCTCACAACGTGTTCGACGCCACGCTCTGTTTGGGTGTGTGCGACAAAATTGTGCCTGGCTTGTTCATTGGCGCTTTGCAGTTTGGCCATTTACCTACCGTTTTTGTGCCTGCTGGCCCAATGACATCGGGCTTGCCCAATGACGAAAAAGGCAAGATACGTCAACAGTACGCGCAAGGTTTAATCGGACGCGACGCGCTGCTTCAAGCCGAAGAGAGTGCCTACCACGGCCCGGGAACCTGTACGTTTTACGGCACGGCCAACTCCAACCAAATGCTCATGGAGATCATGGGCCTGCACCTGCCAGGCTCGTCATTTGTCAACCCAGGTACACACATTCGCAAAGCGCTGACCGTGGCTGCAACGCACCGCGCCATTGCCATGACGCAAGACACCAGCCCGACGCGCATCACCTTGGCGACCATGGTCAACGCCAAGTCCATCGTCAATGCCATTGTGGGCCTGCTGTCAACCGGCGGATCAACCAACCACACCATGCATTTGGTGGCGATGGCGCGTGCGGCTGGTCTGATAGTGAACTGGGATGACTTCTCAGAACTGTCCGCCGTGGTGCCCTCACTCACCAAAATTTACCCCAACGGCTCCGCAGACGTCAACCATTTTCACGCCGCTGGCGGTATGGGCTTTTTGATCCGTGAGTTGCTGCAAGCTGGGTTGCTGCACAACGATGTAGACACCATTGTTGGCCATGGTTTACACCGCTATGTATGTGAGCCATGGATGGACGGTGAACAACTCAGCTGGCGCGCCTTGCCCAAAGAGTCTGCCGACACCAACGTTGTACGGGGTGTGGCCCACCCTTTTTCACCAGACGGTGGCTTGAAGTTATTGGGCGGCAATATAGGACGCGCCGTGATTAAAACCTCGGCTGTTAAACCAGAACACCGCGTGGTGCGCGCACCTGCCGTGGTGGTTCATAGCCAACAAGAGCTCGCAGATTTGTTTGCCGCTGGCGAACTCAACAAAGACTTTGTTGCCGTGCTTCGCTTCCAGGGCCCGCAAGCCAACGGTATGCCAGAGCTGCACAAGCTGACACCCCCATTGGGCGTGCTGCAAGACAAGGGTTTTAAAGTGGCGCTGGTCACAGACGGGCGCATGTCAGGCGCATCGGGTAAAGTGCCTGCAGCCATTCATGTGAGCCCAGAAGCCTTGGCCGGCGGTGCCATTGCGCAAGTACGCAACGGTGACATGATCGAACTGGACGCCAACACCGGCGTGCTGCGCGTATTGGTTGACGATGCGGTACTGGCCGCCAGACCACACGCCACTGCCGATTTAGCGCCCAATGCGCACGGCAGTGGCCGCGATTTGTTCGGCATGTTCCGCCGCCACGCCAGCATTGCCGAACTGGGCGCCTCACCTATGTTCGACGTTCAATAAACAAACAACGCACACAACGCCCCACGAAAGCCACACCATGTCGTACCTCCCGCTGCCCAGCTTCAACAGCAAAACGGTGCCTGTCATCGTCATTACCGATGTGGCCCAAGCTGTGCCCATGGCCCACGCACTGCTGGCAGGCGGCATTGATGTCATGGAGATCACGCTGCGCCATCCAGCAGGTCTGCCCGCTATTGAAGCTGTGGCCAAGGCTGTGCCTGAGATGGTGGTCGGTGCGGGCACGGTGACCACACCCGAACAGGTGCAGCAAGTCGTCAACGCTGGTGCCACGTTTGCCTTGTCGCCAGGTATGACACCGGCCTTGATTGCAGCCATCAAAGCAGCCAAACTGCCGTTTGTACCTGGCGTCATGACACCGGGTGAAGCGATGGTGGCACATGAGCACGGCTTTCAATTGCTCAAACTGTTTCCCGCAGCGCAGGCTGGCGGCTTGGCCATGCTCAAAGCCATGGGCGGTCCATTGAGCGAGCTGCGGTTTTGCCCAACTGGTGGCGTGTCGTTGGCCAACATGAATGAGTTTCTAGCGCTGCCCAACGTGGCGATGGTGGGCGGGTCTTGGCTCACCCCTGCCGATCTGGTGTTACAAGCCGCTTCCAGCTCAGACTGGTCCAGCATCACCAAACTGGCACAACAAGCCACCGATCAAGCCGCAAGTTCGCAGCAATAAGCCGAAACCAGCTTTAACAAGACCGCAACCAGACACCACCATGGCAGCCAACTTCACAGCCCCACAACACACAGCCGCTTGGCAAGAACTTGCCAAGCTGCCCACCACGGCGCATCTGCGTGACACGCTGCAAGACCCTGCCAGACACAACGCCATGCAACTCAGTGCCGCAGGCATCAGTTTGGATTTTTCACGCCAGCGCGTGGATATGCAGACCCTGTCGGTCTTGCACCAACTGGCCCAAGAGCGTCACGTCATGGCGCAGGCTCAAGCCATGGCTCAGGGTGCCCCTATCAACGCCACCGAAGACCGTGCGGTGCTGCATATGGCCTTGCGTGGTGCGGGGCAAGCCAACCCACCGTGGGGGAATGCCATCAGCCTACAAGTCAGGGCTGAACTGCATAAGTTTTTAACATTCGCCGATACCGTTTACAGAGGCGAGGCCCTCGGCCACACTGGCCTCCCCATCACGGATGTGGTCAATGTAGGCGTTGGCGGCTCTGACCTGGGCCCACGCATGGCGGTGCAAGCGTTGGCTGGTAACGCAGGCAAGCAAGTGCGTATGCACTTTGTATCTAACCCTGATGCATGGGCCTTGCACCACACACTCAGCACCTTAGATGCATCGCGCACTTTGGTGGTGGTACTGTCCAAAACATTTACGACACAAGAAACACTCACGCTGGCCACCAGTGCACGTGAATGGTTGGTAGACAGCGGCATCAGCGAGACTGACATAGGCCAACACTTGGCCGCTGTGTCAGCCGCCACCGATAAAACAAGTGCCTTTGGCGTGCCACCTGAACGGGTGTTCGGTTTTTGGGATTGGGTGGGTGGTCGTTATTCAGTGTGGTCGGCCATTGGCCTGCCGTTGGCCATGGCCATTGGCAGCGACAATTTTTTATCGTTTTTGGCTGGCGGGCACGAGATGGACCAGCACTTCCTACACGCGCCAGCACAGCAAAACTTGCCACTCACCATGGCGCTGTTAGGCGTATGGAACCGCAATTTTTTAGGCGCACCCACGCAACTGATTGCGCCTTATGCGTGGCGTCTAGAAAAGTTCACCGCCTTCGTTCAGCAAATGGACATGGAGTCCAACGGCAAATCAACGCTCACCAACGGCGAATCGGTGGCCGTGGCGACTGGCCCCATTGTGTGGGGTGGCTTGGGTATTGACGGACAACACGCTTACTTCCAGCTCATTCACCAAGGCCAGCATCTGGTGCCTGTGGACTTTATCGGCGTGCGTACCGAGGACACGCCAGGCCCACGCGCGGCAGAACACCACCGTGTCACATTGCTCAACCTCCACGCCCAGGCACAAGCTTTGGCCTGCGGTCGCGATGACATGGCTACAGCTCAGTCGCTGCGGGACGCGGGCTTGGGCCAGGCCGACATCACGCGCCTAACCCCCCACCGCAGCTTTGCAGGCAACGTGCCCAGCAACGTGCTGTGGCTAGACGCACTCACACCCAAAACGTTGGGTGCGCTGGTTGCGTTGTACGAGCACAAAGTGTTTTGCCAGGCCGCCATTTGGGGGACTCACGCGTACGACCAATGGGGTGTTGAGCTGGGCAAAACCATGGCCAAAAGCATGGAGCAACACGCACAAGCCTGCACCACGAAGCGGAGTTGATCACGTTTGAGCCC
>CALBWZ010000426.1 GCA_937893415.1 uncultured Comamonadaceae bacterium
AACTTTTAAACCTCAACTCCCGCTGGCGCGAGGGTTCTGCAGACCTTCCCTAGCCATTGCCGGCATGTCTGGCGCTTTAGCGCAATCAGGCGAGACTGTAAAAATTGGATTTATTGACCCTTTGTCGGGCCCCTTTGCCAATGTGGGTCAAAACATGTTGCAAAGCTGGCGCTTCATTACAGAGAAAAAAAGTGGAGCCAACAACGCGGCAGGTGTGAACTTTGAAATGGTTGCCTTTGACAACAAAGGCTCACCTCAAGAATCATTGACAGCTCTTAAATCAGCCATTGACCAAGGCATTCGATATGTGGTGCAGGGCAATGGCTCAGGCGCTGCGGCGGCCATTTCACAAGCGGTAGAAAAGCACAATTCTCGCAATCCTGGCAAAGAAGTTGTGTATCTAAACTATGCAGCTGTTGACCCGTCGCTGACCAATGAGGCATGTAGCTACTGGCACTTTCGCTTAGACGCTGACACCAGTATCAAGATGCAGGCTTTGACGTCGTTTATGCAAGGTGAGAAATCAATTAGCAAAGTTTACATTATTGGACAAAACTACTCACACGGTAAACAAGTCGCCGAATTCTTTAAAAAGGGCATTGCACAAAAACGCCCAGACATTGAAATCGTGGGCGACGAGCTACACCCTATTGCAACTGTTAAAGACTTTGCCCCTTATGTGGCCAAAATCAAGCAGTCGGGTGCCAACGCCATAGTGACAGGCAATTGGGGTACAGACCTAACATTGTTGGTCAAGGCCCTAAACGATGCTGGCCTCAACACGCCCCTTTACACCTACTACGCTCCTGTATCTGGCACCCCTACTGCATTGGCTGGCGGCACTGGCCAAGTGTATGTAGTGTCTTATGCCCACTCCAACCACGATGGCGAGATTGGCAATTTGAGTGCCGAGTTCCAAAAGCGCTTCAATGATGACTACTACACTTACTCAACGTTTAATGGCGTGACGATGATGGGCGATGCCATGGCTAAAGTAAAGTCTACAGACCCAGTAAAAGTGGCCAAGGCCATGGAGAACCTCACCTTTAAAGGCATTAACGGTGAGACAACCATGCGAGCCGACGACCACCAGTTGCAACAAGGTATGTGGATTTCAAAATGGCAAAAAGCAGATGCCAAGTTCTCCTACAACGTAGAGAAGACTGGTTACACGTTTGCGCCGGTCAAGTCTGTGGATCTAAAGACGGCCAGCACAACAACAACGTGTGCCATGAAGCGACCATAAGCGCATCCCCCTAGGTCGCGCTGGCAACTCAGAGCGGCCTTTTGCTTGCGACTTGCAGCAAGGCTTGAAGCCTTGCTGCCCTCCACTTAGATTCGTGCGGGTCACTCATGGAATTTTTTGTTATTTCTTTGCTGAATGGGCTCAGCTACGGCTTGTTGCTGTTCATGCTGAGTTCGGGCCTAACGCTGATTTTTAGCATGATGGGCGTACTCAACTTCGCCCATGCCAGCTTTTACATGATGGGCGCTTACTTTGCTTACAGCATCTCAGAGTTGGTGGGCTACTGGCCGGCTTTGTTTGTTGCCCCTATATTGGTTGGTATTGCTGGCGCGTTGTTTGAAAAGTTAGCCTTGCGCCGCGTGCACCATTTAGGCCACGTGCCCGAGCTGCTTGTGACTTTTGGCTTGAGCTACATCATTTTGGAATTGGTACAACTTATTTGGGGCCGCAGCTCTGTGGACTACCGTGTGCCAGACCTATTAGATGGGCCGCTGTTCACCTTGTACGGCACACAGTTTCCACTATACCGAGGCTTCATGATGGGTGTCGCCATTGTGATGTTATGCGCCATTTGGCAGCTGCTCACCAAAACCCGTATCGGATTGGTTATTCAGGCTGCCCTCACGCATCCAGACATGGTGCAGTCTCTAGGCCACAACGTGCCACGCGTATTTATGGGCGTGTTTGGTGGTGGTGCCGCACTAGCTGGTTTAGCGGGTGTTATTGGTGGCAACGCCTTCATAACAGAGCCTGGTATGGCAATCACCGTAGGTTCGATTGTGTTTGTAGTGGTGGTGGTTGGTGGTATGGGCTCTTTGGCTGGTGCTTTTGTTGCGTCTATTTTGATTGGTTTGACGCAAACGTTTGCTGTCGCCATTGACTTGTCAGTGGTCAGCTTGTTTCAAAGTCTAGGCCACACGATTCCAAACGAGACTTTTGGCTATGTTTTTTGGCGCTTAAAACTGAGTGAAATTGCTCCTATATTGCCCTACTTGCTACTGGTCTTGATGCTGG
>CALBWZ010000427.1 GCA_937893415.1 uncultured Comamonadaceae bacterium
TGCCTTTGTCCAAAACTGTACCCAAGCCGCTGCTTAAGCCAAAAAAAAGCAAGCCAAAGCGTGCGCCAAACAAAGCCCACGGCCCCTATTTCTGACTTTTAAATTTATCTGGAGCTCCTATGACACAGCAACTACAAAACATCATCGACACCGCTTGGGAAGACCGCGCCAACCTGTCGCCCACCAACGCACCTAAAGAAGTGGTCGACGCTGTAGAACATGCCATTGTGGGCTTGAACAACGGCACATTGCGAGTGGCCACCCGCGAAAGCGTTGGCCAATGGACCACACACCAATGGCTCAAAAAAGCGGTGTTGCTGTCATTTCGCTTGAACGACAACAAGTTAATGGCTGCAGGCGACTTGGGTTTTTACGACAAAGTAAAAACCAAATTCTCCAACATCAGCCCAGAAGCCATGGCAGCCAGCGGTGTGCGCGTTGTACCACCAGCCGTGGCACGTCGCGGCAGCTTTATCGCCAAGGGCGCTGTACTCATGCCCTCATACGTCAACATTGGCGCCTATGTAGGCGAGTCCACCATGGTTGACACTTGGGCCACTGTAGGCTCATGTGCGCAAATTGGCGCCAACGTTCACCTATCGGGCGGCGTCGGCATTGGCGGTGTACTGGAGCCCTTGCAGGCCAACCCGACCATCATCGAAGACAACTGCTTTATTGGCGCGCGGTCTGAAGTGGTTGAAGGCGTGATTGTTGAAGAAAACTCAGTCATCTCCATGGGTGTGTACATTGGTCAGAGCACCAAGATTTACGACCGCGCTACAGGCGAAGTGACCTATGGCCGCATTCCTGCAGGCTCGGTGGTGGTCAGCGGCAACCTGCCATCCGCTGACGGCAAATACAGCTTGTACTGTGCCGTCATCGTCAAGCGGGTAGACGCCAAGACACGCGCCAAAACCAGCCTCAACGAACTACTGCGCGATTAAATTTTTCGCCCCAAAACTCCATGTACGACGCACTCACCCTGACCGAGGCATTGCTGGCCAAAGCATCAGTCACGCCACTAGACCTTGGCTGTCAAGATTTGCTGGCAACTCAATTGCAGCCCCTGGGGTTTGAGTGCGAGCGCATGGTGTTTGGTGAAGGTGCGTTGCAAGTGCACAACTTGTGGGCGAAATTTACCGCCCCGGCGTTGGCCAGCGGTGAACCAGCGCCCCTGCTGGTCTTTGCTGGACACACCGATGTGGTGCCTACGGGCCCAGTCCAGGCGTGGGACAGCAACCCGTTTGTTCCCACGCACAGGGACGGCAAGTTGTATGGACGTGGTGCCAGCGACATGAAAGCCTCTTTGGCTGCCATGGTGGTGGCCGTACGCGAATTTCGCGCCAGCCACTCAACAGCCCCACTGTCGATTGCTTTTTTAATCACCAGCGACGAAGAAGGCCCAGCCAAACACGGCACTGTCGAGGTCTGCAAGGCCTTGACCGCACGAGGCGAGCGCCTGGATTTTTGCATTGTGGGAGAACCAACATCCATAGAGCGCACCGGCGACATGATTAAAAACGGCAGGCGTGGCAGCATGAGTGGACGTCTAACCGTCAAAGGTGTGCAAGGCCACATTGCCTACCCACATTTGGCGCGCAACCCCATTCACCAAGCAGCCCCGGTGCTGGCCATACTGGCCGGCGAGGTGTGGGACCAAGGCAACGCTTTTTTCCCACCTACCAGTTGGCAGATCAGTAACATTCATGGCGGCACAGGTGCCAGCAATGTCATTCCTGGTGAAGTCGTGATTGACTTTAACTTTCGCTTTTGCTCGGACAACACGCCTGAGCAGCTGCAAACACGTGTGCATGCCATCTTGGATGACAACGGTCTAGAGTATGACTTGACGTGGTCTGTCAGCGGCATGCCTTTTTTAACCGCGCCTGGCCCTTTGGTGCATGCTGTCCAAGAAGCCATTCGCAGAGTTGCAGGTATTGAAACCCAGCTCTCCACCACTGGCGGCACCAGCGATGGGCGTTTTATCGCGCAAATTTGCGCGCAAGTCATAGAGCTAGGCCCACCCAACGCCACGATTCACAAAATCAACGAATACGTGGCTGTGGCCGACATTGAGCCACTCAAAAATATGTACCGCGAAGCCCTGGTGGCGCTTGCGGCACAGTCAACCTAACGACACCTGCCATTTGCTATAATGAAAGGCTTTGCCAGATGTCTCACTTCGGGGCATGCGCAAGGACTTATTGCCTACCGGGTCACCGACACGGCAACACATTACGGGATTTAAGGAATTTACATGGCAAAAGACGACCTGATTGAGATGATGGGCATCGTCAACGAGGTGTTACCTGACTCACGCTACCGCGTGACGCTTGATAACGGGCACCAGCTTATCGCCTACTCAGCAGGCAAAATGCGTAAAAACCATATCCGGATTTTGGCGGGTGACCGTGTGACCCTAGAAATTTCCCCTTACGACCTGTCCAAAGGCCGCATCAGTTTCCGCCACATTGAAGGCCGTGGGCCCATGACACCACGTCGCCGCTGAAGTTTCAGCGACAACTTGCCGGCTGCTGTCACGCAGCCGAGCCAACACAGCACGTGTGACTGCCTTTGGTTGATGCGGACTCTCCTTAACCTCAGTGACTATCACCATGCAACTTCACCAACTCATCGCCAACAGCCAGGCCGCATTTGAAGCGGCTAATTTGGTGTACGGCCACGGCACAACCAACGCCAGAGACGAAGCTATTTGGCTTGTCTTATGGCGCTTGGATTTACCGCTTGACATTGACATCAACGAACCCCAGTACGCTGAACGTGAGCTGACGGCTGACGAGGTGCTCAGCGTTGACACATTGATTGAAGAACGTATTACGACGCGAAAACCAGCGGCCTACCTCACACAGCAAGCTTGGCTTCAAGGCGTCTCCTTTTACATAGACGAGCGCGCCATTGTGCCGCGTAGCTTTATTGCCGAGGCACTGGCCTACGGCCATATCGATGACTGGCTGCCCACGCTGCCCAAGCGTGTGCTGGACTTGTGCACTGGCAATGCAAGCTTGGCCATATTGTCTGCGCTGGCTTACCCCGACGCGCACGTGGACGCGGCTGATATAGATGCGCTGGCATTGGAAGTAGCCGCTATCAATGTCACACAACACGCGATGACCGCGCGCATCAGCCTGCACACCTCAGACGGCTTGGCACACGTACCCGGTGGCTACGACCTGGTGTTGTGCAACCCGCCCTATGTCAACCAAACCAGCATGCAGGCATTGCCTGCCGAGTACTTGGCTGAACCAGCGCTGGCGTTGGCTGGTGGCTTGGACGGCATGGACTTTATTCGCCCGATGATGGCCGCGATGCCCGCCGTGTTGAACGACGGCGGCGCACTGGTTTTAGAAATCGGCTTCGAACGCGAACACTTTGAACGCGCCTTTCCAAACCTCAACCCTATTTGGTTGCCCACCAGCGCTGGCGATGACCTCGTGCTGTTGCTGACCAAAGATATGTTCGATACACACCTACCCGTTTTACAAGAGCCCACCCCCACCACATGATTACGCTGACCGACCTCACCGTGCGCCGAGGCACCAAGGTGCTGCTAGACAAGGCCAACCTTACAATCCACCCAGGTGAAAAAGCCTCCCTGATTGGACGCAATGGCGCGGGCAAGTCCACCTTGTTTGCGTTGCTGACCGGTGACTTGACTGAAGACGGCGGCGAATGGTTTATGCCTAAGTCTTGGCGCTTGGCACAAGTGGCCCAAAATATGCCTGAGACAGAAGAGTCCGCCACAGACTTTGTATTGGCAGGCGACACCCGCTTGGTCGAATGCAACCAACAACTGGCATTGGCAGAAGAAAGTGGCGACGGCGAAGCCATTGGCATGGCCTACGCCGACTTGTCCGATGCTGGCGCTTTTGATGCGCAGTCTAGGGCACAAACATTGATTATGGGCTTGGGTTTTTCTGTAGCCGAACTCAACAACCCAGTGAACAGCTTTTCAGGCGGATGGCGCATGCGCCTGCAACTGGCCCGCGCTCTGATGTGCCCTGCCGATTTGATGCTGCTGGACGAGCCGACCAACCACTTGGACTTAGACGCGCTGGTGTGGCTTGAAGCTTGGCTCAAACGGTATGAGGGCACGATGCTCATCATCAGCCACGACCGAGAATTTTTAGATGCCGTTACCCGCGTCACGGTGAACTTAGACAACGCACAACTGACACGATTTGGCGGCAACTACTCCACGTTTGAAGACGTGCGCGCGCAACAACTGACGCTGCAACAAGCCGCATTCTCTAAACAGCAAGACCGCATTGCGCACTTACAGCTGTTCATTGACCGCTTCAAGGCCAAAGCCTCTAAAGCCAAGCAAGCGCAAAGCCGTGTAAAAGCGCTGGAACGCATGGAGCGCGTCGCACAAGTGATCACAGCCGCTGATTTTACGTTTGAATTTAAAGAGCCGGCCACATTGCCCAACCCCATGATCACGATTCGTGACGCCGTGGTGGGCTACACCGCCAGCGACGGCACTCAAACACCCATCGTTGGCGGTATCACCCGCTCGGTTGTGGCTGGACAGCGCATTGGTTTGCTGGGTGCCAACGGCCAGGGTAAATCAACCTTGGTGAAGACCATTGCCGGCGCGCTGAAGACCTTAAGCGGTGAGTTTGCCGAAGGTAAGGGCCTGTCGGTCGGCTACTTCGCCCAACAAGAACTCGATGTGCTGCAAGTCAAAGACTCACCGTTGGAGCATATGATCGCGCTGGCAAAAAAATTGGGGATCAATGCGCGTGAACAAGAGTTGCGTGACTTCTTAGGCAGCTTTCGCTTTGTTGGCGCTATGGTTGGGCAGACTGTTGGCACCATGAGCGGCGGCGAAAAAGCGCGCTTGGTGTTGGCCATGGTCGTGTACCAGCGACCCAACCTGTTGTTACTCGATGAGCCAACCAACCACTTAGACCTCACCACGCGCGAGGCACTGGCCATGGCGCTCAACGCCTTTAGCGGAACCGTTATGTTGGTCAGCCACGACCGCGCTTTGTTGCGCAGCGTGTGTGACGACTTCTGGCTGGTTGCAAAAGGCGGCATCACCGAATTTGAAGGTGACTTGGACGACTACCAGGTCTATTTGCTTGATCAAGCCAAACAACAACGCGAAGCCGCCAACAAGGCCGCTAACAAAGCAGCCAAACAAGCCATTAGCAACGCGGCAGCGCCAGTCATTGCAACACCAGTACCCGTCGTCAAGGCGGCTGTGCCGGCAACGCAGGATGACAGTGACAGCCGAGTGAATCAGGGCGAAAAGCGCCGTGAACTGGCTGCAAAACGCCAAGCAATAGCGTCACAGACCAAGCCATTTCAACAGCAAATAACAGCGGCTGAAACCAACATGGCCAAACTCGAACTGGAGCGTGACGCGCTGAACGGTGAACTGTTGGCGTTGCCGAGCGCCGACAAGCTGGCCGACATTGGTAGACGCCTCAAAGGCATTGACGATGAACTCGCTGGTGCAGAAACCAAGTGGTTAGAAGCGTCTCAAGCCATAGAAGCGCTGACCGAGCAAGCTTAGCCAAGCGAGACGAGTTGACACAACGCACACGGCTTAACAGCTGTGCGCGCACCCTCTAAGACTCGCCTCGTTTGCGCTGCATCATGAGCAGCTTCAAACGCTCAAACTCTTCGTCACTGATACCCATTTCGTCTTGCAGTGTGGTGAGGAAGCTAAGCTCAGCATCCGTCAACACACCGTCACTTAAAGCAGCCGTAACTTGGGCTTGGAACTCACGCTTTCGCCTGGCCATTTGGACAGAGAAAGATGAAGCCAAGATACCCGTCAGCAAGGCCACCGTACACACCCCCAAAATGGCCACCAAACCGCCAAGCAACTTGCCTAAAGGGGTAACTGGAGACACGTCGCCATAACCCACTGTTGTGAGGGTTATGACGCCCCACCACATGGCATCTGGAATGGAACCAAAGTATTCGGGCTGGGCATTGTGCTCTACCAAATGAAGCAAGGTTGACGCCAACACCAACACCACCCCAAGCACATAAAAAGACGCGATAAAAGCACGGCGCTCCTCGAATATTGCTCGCCCTAAATCTTGCAACGCATACGAGTAGTGGCTGAACTTTAAGATGCGCAACAACCGAATGGCGCGCAGACTTCTCAAGTCAATGCCAGGCATAAAGACAACCAACAGTGAAGGCAAAATAGCCAACAGGTCTACCAGCCCATACAGGCTGACCATGTAGCGCATACGCTGACGCAATGCCATGTCTGCTTGCGGCGCTTTTTCAGCAATAGCCCACACGCGCAGCACATACTCCACCGTAAAGACGGATACAGAAAACACTTCGAAAGCATCAAAAGCAATGCTGTATGCGGCATAAATGCGGGGTACAGACTCAGCAATGACAGCCATGATGTTGGCCATCACCAGCACCATGAGGAAGCCGTTGAACCACTTGGCGAGTTTGTCGCCAGGGTCTGCGCGCTCAAGTATGGCGAATACGCGCGCCCGGCTCATGTGCTCATTGAGCAACACCATCAGCTGCTATGCGTGTCCGAGTGATCGTGCGACCAGAATACAAGCGCCTCTTTGGCCTGGACCATCACGTCAACCGTCTTACCGACAGGCAACATCACTTTGGTGCTCACATGGCCGTGCGGCAACTGGGTGAGTACGCGCGCCTTGGTGTTTGCACGCAGCCACTGCACCACTGTTTTCATGGCAAAGCCTTTGTCTTGTGAACTGGCGGTAAAGCGGTTGAATGCACCCAACATAATGACTTTTTGCTGTGCCAGCACACCCGCGTGCAACAACTGTGACAACATGCGCTCCACGCGGTAAGGCGGCTCGGCCACATCTTCTAAAAACAACGCGCCACTGCTCACTTTGGGTAAGTAAGGTGTGCCCACCATAGAACACACCATAGACAGATTGCCGCCCCACAGTGTGAGGTCTTGGTAGCCGAACTCTGTGGGGTCGTCTTTGCCAATGCGCCAGCCTGTGCCTTCGGCCATGCCGCTGATGACATCGTTGAAACAAGCCAAGGTGATCTCATCAATGCCGCCATCGGCATCGGCGCGCCCAAAGTCCTCTATCAAGGCGGGACCAGCCCACGTGCTGCGGCCTGTTTGTGCCATCACAGCCAAGCTCAACGCCGTCATGTCGCTAAAACCCACCCACTCCGTGCCCTTGTCTATAGACTTGGCAATGGCTTTGTAAGGCAGTTGCCCTAACAAACGGCTGATACCGTAGCCGCCGCGCGTGGTCATGACCACGTCTGCGCCACTGGCTGCTGCGCGCTTGATGGCGCTGAGGCGCTGCACATCGTCACCAGCAAATCGGGTGCTGCGGCTCAATACGTCTTGGTCAATTTCCAAGGTGTGACCTTGAGCCATTAAACGTGCGATACCGCGCTTGTAAGCTGCTTTATCAAGTACCGATGAACTGGGAGAAAGAATATAGATGTGGCTCATAGCGACCTAGTTTGGCACAAAGCTGACACCGCCCAAGCGACCAAGCCATCAGGCATGTCTGAGGACGGTTGTGGCGTGGCGGGGTGTGCCCACTCTTGTAGAAAGTGACCACCTTGTTCGATGACGACTGGTGGTGCGCAGTGCGCAATACCTTGGTGCAAGGTTCGCATGGTGGATTCTCCTAATACCGGGTCGGCGCCACCAACGGCCATGGCACTGCGACCTGCCCACTGCTGCTGCCAAAATGCAGCGGCCTCACGCGATGTGTGTGCGCCAGCAGCATCTACATGGTCCATCACCATCACTGGAAAGCGCCTGAGTGCAGCCCTGTGCCCAGCGTCTGGAAATGGCGCACTGTACGCTGCGGCTTCAGCCTGGCTGAGGTGAGCGCACGAACGCTGCATCAAACCAGCCACGGAGAAATCTGACTTGTCAGCACAAAATTGACGCCAAGCTTCAAAGCCCTTGCCCAGTGGTTTGTCACCAGTTGCCAGCGTGGTGTTCATGGCCAGCAGCGCCGCATAGCGCTCGGGTGCAGCCACGGGCAAGGTCAAGCCCAACAGGCCGCCCCAGTCTTGCACAGCCAAATGTATGTTGCGCAAATCCAAATGCTCCACGAGCTGCAACAACACGTCGCGGTGCAAGTCAAAGTGGTGAGCGCTGTCCTTTTTGGGTTTGTCGCTTTTGCCGAAACCCAGCAAATCGGGTGCAACCACTCTGTGGCCACGGGCCGTCAGCTCGCGAACCCAATGCCGCCACACGTAGCTCCATGTGGGGTTGCCGTGCAGCAACAACCACGTCGTGGGTGCGTTGCGCGGCCCTTCATCAAGGTAGTGCATGCGCCACCCATTCAAGGCGGGCAAGTCGCTGACGTAATGTGGCTCGAAGTCGTAGTCAGGCAAGTTCGCAAACGCGCCGCTGGGCGTTCGCAAGGCGTCGTCGCGCAAGGGTTGTGCAGTTGATTTATTCATGACACGTCGCTCCTGAAAAAAAGACGATAACAAGGCTGCGCATTCAGAGGCAAGCACACCTGGCGTGAGCTGGGTGTGGTGGTTCAGTGCCTGATTGGCCAATACATTGCTAACAGAACCACAGGCGCCCGTCTTAGGCTCTGAAGCACCAAAGACCAAACGGCTTAGACGCGCATTGATCACAGCGCCAGTGCACATGGTGCACGGCTCCAAAGTCACGTACAACGTACAACCGTCTAAACGGTAGTTGCCAAGATTAGCCGCCGCCGCACGGATGGCCTGCACCTCAGCGTGCGCACACGGGTCATTGTTGGCCACCGGAGCGTTGTAGCCTGCACCTATCACTTGTCCGTCTTTCACCACAACAGCGCCAACGGGCACCTCGTTGGCATCAAAAGCCAACTGTGCCTGCGCCAATGCACAGCGCATAAAGGCTTGGTCAGTGATCTGTGCTGTCATGCCAACGCTGCAGCCAAGTCACCACACCATGCTGGGCATCTGAGCCGCTGTCGTATTGAGCCGCCATTGTTTGCGCAGCTTCTGGCCTGTGTTGATTGAGTTTGATTTTGAGCTGCCACGACTCTACACACAGCTCAAAACCCGTGATGGCGCGCAGCATGGCTTGTGTGTAGTTGTCTGGCAACTCTCGCCACTGCGCTGCGTATGCAGGCTCATGGTCAGCAATGAGCTGCTTGAGCAACGCGTCTTTGGCCTCAGGCTCAGTTAAAACACGAACCCGCACATGCACGTGCAAGGCCACATAATTCCAAGTGGGTACGCGCTGCTTATCGGGGTAGACGCTGGGTGACATGTAGGCCTGCGGCCCCATCACCGTCACCACAGCTTGGGGCTGCGTGTGTAACAACGCGCAATGCGGGTTGGCGTTGGCAACGTGGCCGAGAATGCGCCAGTCATTTGCAGTTGACGCCTCGGTTGTGTGCAATGGCACATGAGAAATAAACGGCTGCCCAGCACCATCCACACTCACCACGCTGGCCAAAGCGTGCTCACGCAACAAGGTGCAGGCCAGTGCCCAGTCACGGCTGGTGAACTGCGGGGGGTTGTAAAGACTATGGTTGATGGACGACTCGGTCATAGCATGAAAGTCTAACTGCTTTAACAAGCCAGGCGACGCAAACCAAGTCAGCGGGTTGCAGCCGGTTAAACGTTGGAAACACGACCGGACTAAACCTTGTTATCTGTGCCCTTGCAGCATCTGCATCGCCGCATCAACTGCCGACATCAAAAGCCTGGTTGTCGGCCCCACCGCCCTGCACCGCCACCTCAGCAATTGCCATAGCTTGGTCATTGCGCAGCTCAACATCGGTTTCTTTCACTAGCATGTTGAACACTGGCTCCTCAAGCTGAAACTACTGGGCATGCGCAGGCATTGCAGCTACCAGCCCCAAGCAGAGCCCCGCAAGCAGGTACGACTCAACGCAACAAGAGGTTTTTATGGTGTTCATGCGTAGCGGCCATAACGCAAAGCACCCTTCAAACAGGTGGTCGCAAACTATGAACTGACAGCAAACACGCTGAAAAAACCAGACAACTCAGCCGGATGCCTTGCGAGACTCTACCCACAAGTTGGCATAGTTGCCTATAAAAATAACACCAGCACCTACAAATACCCAGATGTCTAAAGCCTCTTGGTAGACCAACATGCCCACAATGGCAATCACAGGCAAGCGAATAAAGTCAATGGGCACCACCACCGTGGCAGGGGCAATAGACAGCGCATTGGTCAAACAGAAGTGGGCCAATAGGCCTGCCACCCCAATCAGCAGCACATAAGGCAGTGCTTGCGCATTGGGCACGGCAATGTCGCCATCGAAACCAGCGCAGATAGCACCCATGACCAACTGCATAGCAGTTAAGAAAAATAGAATGCCGGTGATACTTTGCGTTCGTGTGAGTTTTTTGGTGAGCATGATCGTGAGCGCAAAAAATATGGCCGCACTGGCCGCAGCGACAACACCTGCATTGATGCCTTCTACTGTCGGGCGCGCCACAATTCAGACGCCAATAAACCCCTCCAAGGCAGCGCCTAGCCGCATGCGCGTCAGACGCTCCCCAAGCATTAACGGCGACAACACGATTACCCACAGCGGTGATGTGAATTCAATGGCAAATACTTGGGCCAAAGGAATCGCGGTGACTGCAAAAAACCAAAGATTTTGACCGGCAAAGTGCGCTGTGTTTCTCATCACATGCGTGCCCATGTGTCGTGTATTTATTTGCCGCCATGCACCTGTATACCCAGCAATGGATAACACTATCAACAGACCTAGTAGGCTGCGGTACATCATGATTTCAAATGTGTCTAGCTGAACAGCAACCTCACGCCCTGCAACCGCCATGGCAGAGAATGGTGCGATTGAACCTGACATCCACAGGGCGGCATGTGCAACAGGTCTCATAACGTTTGGCTAAGACAGCTCAAGACAAACGTCGATGAACAAACAGCTTGAATTAACGTTTGCTGACACGCGTTTGACAGTTACCGCGCAACACGTACACCAGCTCACCCGCAACAAACTGCACATCAGCGTCTTGCGTCACAGCCAGCATCTCAGCGGTGTCCAGACGAACAATAATTTGCAAGCCTTCTTTGCGCTGCGTCGCCTGCTGTGCTTTTTGCCCAGCCAAAGTACCTAAAACACCGCCTAACACTGCGCCGACTTGGCTATTGCGTCCACCATCATTGCCTGCGCCAGATCCCACTATGGCGCCCAGCAAGCCGCCAGCCAATTGGCCACCGCCAGTGTCTTTGCCCTCAGGAACAATGACCACTGTCGAGACTGATTGCACAACGGCTTGTACCACCGTCATGGGCTGGCGTGACTGCTCAGCAGAAAACTCACGCCCTGAACTTGAGCCAGTGGCGCAACCACCCAACACAAGCGCGGCGCCCAACAGACACAGCGTAGAGGCACTGCGCGAACAGAATGTTTGAATAGTCATGTGTGTTTCTTATAAAAAGGTGTCAGCTGATACGGGGGCCAAACCTGCATACTGGATCTTTGCAAACGAGCTGATAGTGGAGGTTATTCCCACTCAATGGTGGCTGGCGGTTTACTGGACACGTCGTAGGTCACACGGTTGATCCCGCGAACTTCATTGATGATGCGTCCAGACACTTTCTTGAGCAGCGCGTAGGGCAATTCCGCCCAGTCAGCCGTCATAAAGTCGGCGGTTTGAACGGCGCGCAAGGCTACCACGTACTCGTATGTGCGCCCATCGCCCATAACGCCAACACTTTTAACGGGTAAGAAGACGGCAAAGGCTTGGCTGGTGAGATCGTACCAAGTTTTGCCACTGTCGGCATCTTTAAAGTTGCGCAGTTCTTCTATGAAAATCGCGTCCGCCCTGCGCAACAAGTCGGCATATTCTTGCTTGACTTCACCCAAAATACGCACGCCCAAGCCGGGGCCTGGGAAGGGGTGGCGGTAGACCATGGCGTGGGGCAAGCCCAGGGCCACGCCCAGTTCGCGCACCTCGTCTTTAAACAACTCGCGCAAAGGTTCTAGGAGTTTTAAGCCGAGTTGCTCAGGCAAACCACCTACGTTGTGGTGGCTTTTAATGGTGACGGCTTTTTTGCTGTTGGCACCACCCGACTCAATCACATCGGGGTAAATGGTGCCTTGGGCCAAGAAGCTAGCGCCTTGATGACCGCCATCGCCAGCTTTCAGTATGGCGGCTTGTTCTTTGAACACGTCAACAAACAAACCACCGATGATTTTGCGCTTGGCTTCTGGTTCGGACACGCCCGCCAATTTGCTTAAAAACAGGTCGGCGACGTCCACACGAATCACGCGGGCATGCAGTTTGCCTTCAAACATCTCCATCACCATGTCGCCTTCATTCAGACGCAATAAGCCGTGGTCGACAAACACACACGTCAACTGGTCACCAATGGCGCGGTGAATGAGAGCGGCAGCCACTGATGAATCCACACCACCAGACAATCCCAAAATCACTTCTTCAGTACCAACTTGCTCGCGTATGCGCGCAATGGCCTCGTCCACATAGTTGCCCATGACCCAGTCCGCCTTGGCGTGACACACATTCAATACAAAGCGCTCCAGCATGGCTTTGCCTTGCACGGTGTGCGTGACTTCAGGGTGGAATTGCACCGCGTAGTAGCCGCGCGCCTCATCTGCCATGCCAGCAATAGGACAGTTTGGCGTTGACGCCATGAGCTTGAACCCAGGCGGCATCTCGGTGACTTTGTCACCATGGCTCATCCAGACTTTGAGCATGCCGTGGCCGTCATCGTTGGTGAAGTCAGCAATGCCGTCTAGCAATTTTGTATGGCCGTGGGCGCGCACTTCGGCGTAGCCAAATTCGCGCGTTTGACCACCCTCAACTTTGCCACCTAATTGCTGCGCCATGGTTTGCATGCCGTAGCAAATGCCCAGCACAGGCACGCCCAACTCAAACACGGCTTGCGGTGCCGCATCGGTGGACTCTTCGTACACGCTGGCGTGGCTGCCAGACAA
>CALBWZ010000428.1 GCA_937893415.1 uncultured Comamonadaceae bacterium
GGCTACAGCCTATTGTCAAAGTGGTTGGTGTGGCCATCTTCACGACCTGCTGCGTGTCACAAGGACTGGCCTGAGAGTCGCCAAGCCGACGCATGGGTTGGTACATTTGAATCTATATTAGGTTAGTTTATATTTGGAGGCACCATGGCAGTTTTGCACGACCACACGATTCAAGATATGGGCAGCTTGGTGCAATTTGAAGCGGCTATGCCGCTAGACCAGCGTTTGCCAGAGCGCAGTGTGTTGGATGTGTTTATTGGTGTTGCGGCCAGCCAGCCCACACGCACCGCCATCACCATGCTGATGAGCGGCGCGCCTGATGAGCAGCCCCGCCGTGTCAATTACGCCGAGTTGTTGGGCTTGATTCGCCGCTCTGCCAACCTGTTCGCCAGTGTGGGCGGCTCTCGCCCAGGTGTGGCCTATATGTTGCCGTCTCTCATCGAGACCCATGCCACGCTGTGGGGCGCTGAAACGGCAGGTTACGCAGTGCCCATTAATTTTTTGCTGCAGGTCGAGCACATTGCCGCGTTGCTAGAGGCCACAGGTGCGCGCACGCTGGTGGCATTGGGTCCGCACCCGGTGCTGGATATTTGGCAGAAAGCTTTGATGCTTCGCGAGCGCCTGCCTGGCCTCACATTGATACGTGTTGCTCCCCCTGGTACACCAGCCGAAGACGGTGTGATCGATTTTCACACTGCGTTGGCATTGCAGCCTAGCGATCATTTGGTGTTTGGCGAGTCTGGCAAAGACGACGATGTGGCCGCTTACTTTCACACCGGTGGCACCACTGGCGTACCCAAATTGGTAGCGCACACGCACCGTGGTCAGTTGACAGCTGCGCTGGGCGGTGCGGTCATGGGTAACTTTCAGTCCAGTGATGTGTTGACTGCTACATTTCCACTGTTTCATGTTGCCGGCACCATTGCTTGTGGGTTGTCTGGCTTCATGGCGGGCTTGGAGTTGTTGGTGATGTCGCCAGGTGGTTTGCGCACGCCGGCCATGGTTCAAGGTTTTTGGCGTTTGGTGGCGCACTACAAGGCCACGCTGGTGGCAGGTGTGCCAACATCTTTGGGGGCGGTTCTGGATGTGCCAGTTGATGGTGCGGACATCAGTTCTATGCGGTGCGGTCTGACAGGCGCCGCGCTGCTGCCGCCAGCCGTGGCCAAGCGCTTCCGGTTGGTGACGGGTTGCAACTTGGTGGAAGTCTACGGCATGACCGAGTCGTCTGGCGTGATTGCCTATGACCCCATCGCAGGAGGCAGCGCCGGCACCACGGGCTCAGTGGGGTGGCGTCTGCCTTATTCGCGTGTCGAGGTGCGTCGCCTTGGTCCAGATATGGCGTTGGGTGATGTGTGTGACACAGGCGAGGTCGGCGTGATAACTGTGCATGGCCCCCATGTGTCACCAGGCTACTTACATACACCCCAAAACGTGGGCGTGTTTGAAAGCGGCATGCTCAACACCGGTGACCTCGGCTATACCGACGAGCAGGGGCGTATTTACATTGCTGGACGCTCCAAAGATTTAATCATTCGGAGTGGTCACAACATAGACCCCGTGATGATAGAAAACGCCATGACCGAACACCCTGCGGTTGCGGACGCCGCTGCCGTGGGCATGCCCGATGCTTATGCGGGTGAGTTACCCGTGTGCTTTGTGGCTTTGCGTCCTGGTGCAACAGTGAGTGATGCAGAACTCCATGCGCACGCGCAGGAACGGATTGGTGAGCGTCCTGCTTGGCCCAAGCATTTCTATGTGGTGGAGACCCTGCCCATCACATCGGTAGGAAAAATATTCAAGCCTGAACTGCGCTGCACAGCTGCTGCAAGCATGGTGACACAGCTGTTAAATGTTCAGTTCCAATTCGCCGACGCGCATGTGCACGTGAGTACTGGTGGGCCACGTGGTATGCGGGTGTCGGTGTCTCTGCCTCAGAGCGATTCGTCAGCAGTAGTTGCCGTCCAGCAAGCACTCGACGCTTTTGTATTTGAATCGCACGTCCATGTGCGTTGACATTGCTAACACGCAAGCCAGCCCTACAAGCCTTGTTGACAAGCGCGTATGCGTGAGGACATTGTTGTGAGTTACAGCCAACACGTTGGGGCCAGAGTCCAAGCGCTTCGACAGTATTTTGAAGCCTTACCCGCAGTATGGCGCGGTATGTTGTGGGTCGCATTAAGTGGCTTTATTTTTACCGTCATGAATGCTGAGCTGCGCAGGCTGACAATGCAGCTAGACCCCTTTCAAGCGCAGTTTTTACGCTACCTCATGGGCGCACTCGTTATGCTGCCGTTGCTCATGCGTCATGGCTGGGCGGTGTACAAGCCCAAGAACCTCAAAGGGCAGTTTTGGCGTGGTGCCGTTCACAGCTTGGCGCTGGTACTGTGGTTTACAGCGTTGCCGCGTATTGGGCTGGCTGAAACCACCGCCATTGGTTTCACTGGGCCAATCTTTGTCATGCTGGGTGCCGCATGGTTTTTAGGCGAACGCATGCGATGGGAGCGTTGGGTTGCTGCTTTGTTTGGGTTATCAGGTGTATTGGTTGTTGTGGGGCCCAAGCTTGGCGCAACCGATGGTTGGTTTACGTTGGTTATGTTGGGGAGTGCGCCGTTGTTTGCCGCTTCTTTTTTAATTACAAAAACACTCACCCGCACGGAGTCGGCAGGCAGCATTGTGTTGTGGCAATCCTTTATCGTCGCGTTGCTCAGCTTGCCGTTAGGACTTATTCACTGGGAAGCTCCCACTGCGTGGCAATGGATAGCGTTTGCGGTTACAGGCGTGTTGGGCTCTACGGCGCACTACTGCATGGCGAGAGGCTTTGGGATTGCCGACATTTCAGCGACCCAGTCGTTAAAATTTTTAGACCTGATTTGGGCTGCAGGCATGGGTTTTTTGGTCTTTG
>CALBWZ010000429.1 GCA_937893415.1 uncultured Comamonadaceae bacterium
AGTAATTAGGGTCAGATCCTAATTTTTTATTTAATTAGGATCTGACCCTAATTACTTGAGCGCATCTTACAGCCCATGCATATAGAACCAGACGACTTGTCGAGACCCGCGGTGGTTGAGTTGTTGCGTGAGCACATGCGCCGCATGCAAAGCCTGTCAACGCCTGAGAGCGTGCACGCGCTTGACCTCGATGCGCTCAAAACACCACCCCTTAGTTTGTGGACGGCTTGGGATGGTGGGGTGTTACTGGGCTGCGGTGGATTGCAAGAGTTGTCGCCTACACACGGCGAGGTCAAGTCCATGCGCACGTCAGACCAGTGGCGCAGACGGGTCACGGCACAAGCCATTCTGGGCCACATCATCACGGTGGCCAGGCAGCGCAACTACGAGCGGCTCAGCCTAGAAACCGGCAGCCACCCCGACTTTGCTGCAGCGCGCCGCCTGTATTTAAAAAACCACTTTCAACACAGCGAACCGTTTGCTGGCTACACCCATGACCCACACAGCGTGTTCATGACTTTACGACTGGCTAACAGTTGAATAAGAGGGCTTCAATGAGAGCAAGGCTAACAAGCTGAACGTTTAACGAGCAACGCTGCGCGCGGTGTGCTGCTTGCCCGCCATGTGCCAGCACAACAGACAGCGTCTCTTGACCCAGCCCTGCGCAGGGTTTTGAGCTTGTTGCGATGATGTCAACACACCATGCGCCCTCGCCTATTGTTGACACATTTAACAGCACCCCCATCTGTGCCTTTGCCCACCGCATTTGCTAGACAACAACACAGCGTCTGCTTGTCTGTCAACCTGCACGGCGTAACAGCACCATGAGCCCAACCCAGCTGGTTTGGTTTAAGCGCGACTTGCGCGTCACAGACCACGCGCCCCTGACACAGGCACTGTCCCAAGTAGCCACGCACGGGCCGGTGGTGTGTCTGTACTGTATTGAGCCTGCCCTGTGGGCACAGCCCGATGCGGCTAGGCAGCACTACCACTTTGTATTGGAATGTCTGCGCGATCTGCGCGAACAACTCCAGCGCATTGGCCTGCCCTTGTATGTGCTGCACGCCAACGCCGTTGAGGCCTTGGGCGTGCTGCACACGGCCACTGCATTTACGACCTTGCTCAGCCACGAAGAAACAGGCAACGCCGCCAGCTATGCGCGCGACATAGCCGTAGGCCAGTGGACACAATACAACCGTATTACCTGGCTGGAGTTACCCCAGTTTGGCGTGGCGCGCGGCTTGCAAGTGCGTGCGCGTTGGGCCGCGCAATGGGAGCGCCACATGGGCGTGCTGCCATTGCTTGCACCCACAGGCAACTGGCATGATCCACGGGTCAGCAACGGCTTGTCGCACATCACGCCGGCCATGCTGCGCATCCCCAGCGCCGACCAACTGGGCTTGCCCACACACGAGCCAGCGCACCGACAACGGGGTGGTCGCGACAACGCCTTGGGCGTGCTCAACTCGTTTTTAAACGAGCGCAGTGGCTCATACAGAGGCGGTATATCGTCGCCACTCACAGCACCCACGGCTTGCTCGCGCTTGTCGCCCTACCTCACGTTTGGCTGTGTCAGCATGCGCGAGGTGGTGCAAGCCACGCGCCACGCAGCCGCACAAGCCCACTTGCCCGCGCGCAACCGACAAGGTTTGAACGCCATGGTGAGCCGCTTGCACTGGCATTGCCATTTCATACAAAAACTAGAAACCGAGCCGGCCATTGAATGGCGCAACATGCACCAAGGCTACAACGGCCTGCGGGAGGCCGACTGGAACGACACCCACTTTCAAGCCCTAACAACGGGCCAAACAGGCTGGCCCATGGTGGATGCCAGCGTGGCCATGCTGCAAGCCACGGGTTGGATCAACTTTCGCATGCGCGCCATGTTGGTTTCTGTTGCCGCTTACCCGCTGTGGTTGCACTGGCGCGACGTGGGCACATGGCTGGCCACACAGTTTTTAGACTACGAGCCAGGCATTCATTGGAGCCAAATGCAAATGCAATCGGGCACCACAGGTATCAACACCACGCGCGTGTACAACCCTGTTAAACAAGCGCAAGACCACGACCCGCAGGGTGAGTTTGTTCGGCGCTGGTTGCCTGCGCTGCGCCAAGTGCCGGACAACTGGCTGCTAGAGCCTTGGCGCATGCCAGCGTCTGTGCAGCAGAACTGCGGCGTGCGGGTTGGCATTGACATACCCACGCCTGTGGTGGACTTGGAGCTGGCAACCCGCCAAGCCAAACAGCGCCTACACACCTACCGCGCACAAGACCATGTGCGCGCGGGCAAGGCCAGCGTGGTCAAACGCCATGCATCGCAACGCGCCCCAATCAACGGCCAACGAAGCGGCACACCAACCAGGCAAACTGCCAGCCGGCGCACAACTGCTGTCGACACCAAGCAAGACACATTTGGCTTTTGATCTGCGTCTTTCAGTTGAATTGTTAAGTTCAGCTGCTAACTTGAGTCTGAGAGTTGCTCTATAAAGCTAGCCTTTTCAACAGGGCTTGTAGGTTCGTACACGCAGCGCCCATCAGCGCAGACAACACACTTCGAAGAGGTCTGCTAAGGTGGCGGTCTCAACAAGTCATGTCCGAATGCGCTTGTAACAGGATTGCCCACCATGACCCCTTATATTGACTACTACTTAGCCCCCAACAGCCCATGGACCTACTTGGGCCACGACAGGCTGGCCAGCATCGCCCAGCGCGCAGGCATGGCCATACGCGTCAAACCCATTGACTTGGGTGGGCAAGTGTTTCCGGTGTCTGGCGGCATACCCTTGGGCCAACGCGCGCCACAACGCCAAGCCTACAGGCTGGTTGAACTCAAGCGGTTTGGTGCCAAGCTCAACATACCCATCAACATACAGCCGCGTTACTTTCCAATACCGGGCAACCCAGCGGCCGCATTGATTGTCGCCGCCCAGTTGTCACACGGCGACGAACAAGCCATGGCCCTCACAGGCGCCATCATGACGGCCGTATGGGTACACGAACAAGACATTTCCGACCCAGACACCCTGGCGGCCATCGTGCAAGCATGCGGCCTGCCACCAGACACCTTGGCCAACGCAGAAAGCGCTGAGACCGTTGCTGCATTCCAGGCAAACACAGACGAGGCCATTGCCGCCGGCGTATTTGGCTCCCCCACCTACAGCGTGGCAGGTGAGTTGTTTTGGGGCCAAGACCGCCTAGAGCTGCTTGAGTGGCATGTGATGGGTCAATAGGGTGTCTTGTTGTTGGTGACGGTCAACGGTGTAGCTGCTGCTAAGCCAGCTGTCACCGTCTCACTAACGGACCAAACCACCACCTTGCGGCTGCACACATAGCGTTCTACGCCCATGCAAAATAGGCTCTTTTAAGGCCTTTTTATTGCTGCTTGTGCTGTGCACCGCATTGGTTTTCCTGCCATTTCAAGGGGTGGCACCCAGCACAATGGTCACCATGTTGTCAGGCTGCAGCTTGGCCGCCATCGCGGTTGTGATGTCTTGCAACGTGACCTTTTTAATCTGCTGCACCCAGGTATCTAGGTAATTAAGTGGCAAATCGTTCCAAGCAATGGTGCTGATGTTGCCGAGCAGCTTGCGGTTGCTGTCATTCATCAGAACAAAGCCTCCTATCAGGTTGTCTTTGGCGGCTGTGACCTCTGCCTGGGTCG
>CALBWZ010000430.1 GCA_937893415.1 uncultured Comamonadaceae bacterium
GTCTCCCTAGATAATTGCCGTCAAAGTTGTATGCATTGGCAGCTTTTGAGGGCGTTTACAGGTGAATTGTATTCATCAAGCCTACAATTAAAGTCAAGTTACTTTTCCAATATGATTTAATTAAAGGCAGTCTCATGCAAACAAACAATGACCAAGAGCAGCGCGTAATGCTGATGATTTTGATGCCCGTCTTGGTATTGGTTGTTGGTGGGGTGTTGGGGCTTGGGGTCTTTAAGGTCACTGGTTCATCGACCCAATCTGTTGTCCAGTCTGTCGTTCAGGATGACAGGCAGTCTGCGGTGTTTGTTGAGGCTGATGTTCCCCCGCTGGCAGCAGAGCCTTCAGCGAATGATGCCAGTATTGTGGTGTACGGCGGCGTGGTGAAGTTTTATTTTGCCTCTGGCAGTGCAGACCTAGCTGTGGGCGCTGGTGCGGCATTGGCTGACACAGTTGTCGCGGCCAAAGCAGGTAATTTTGTGGTGTTGTCAGGGTTTCATGACGATACGGGGGACGCGGCTTTTAATGCCGCATTGGCGCAGCGCAGAGCCATGGCCGTACGCGCGTCGTTGCTGATGGCTGGAGCCCCCGAAGACCGTGTGGTACTGAAAAAGCCTGAGGTGTTGGCTGGCTCAGGCAGCAACGCGCAAGCGCGTCGCGTTGAAGTGGTCGTGAGTGCCAACAGCGTTCAATAAAGGTCTGTACCTGACTCAATCTAGATTGGCGTCGTTGAAAGCTTCACTCGCCAACAGTCCCGTTTCTGTCTGGTTTAAGCAGATTCAGGGCGTTGAATCAACTCTATTTTGTAGCCGTCAGGGTCGGTGACAAAAGCAATAACTGTTGCGCCACCCTTGACTGGGCCAGCTTCTCGCGTGACGTTGCCCCCAGCAGCCAAAATCTTTGCACAGGCCTCGTAAGCATCAGGTACAGCCAAGGCAATATGGCCGTATGCGTTGCCCAAGTCGTATTCGGTTTGTCCCCAGTTGTAAGTCAGCTCTAGCTCGGCATGCTCTGGGTTAGAGCCGTAGCCCACAAACGCCAAGGTGTACTTGTATTGTTCGTTGTCAGATTTTCGCAGCAACTGCATACCCAAAACGGTTGTGTAAAAGGCGATGGACTTGTCCAAATCGCCAACTCTCAGCATGGTATGTAGAAATCTCATACCTTTAATTGTGACGGTATTTCAAAAACCAAGCAGGTGGTGGTCGCATGGGCGTACAAGGTGCCGTCTGGGCCAACAAGTTTGGCCTCTGCTGTTGCGAGCTGTCGCCCGCAGTGCAGTACGGTACCGATGGCCCTGACCCGTGACGTTTTGCCAATGGCTTTCACCAAATTGACGCTTAACTCGGCTGTGGTGTAGCCGCGTCCTACAACCATTTTGCTGTGCACAGCACAGCCCAGTGCCGAGTCCAGTATGGCGGCGTACCAGCCGCCGTGAATACCGCCCATAGGGTTTAAATGGGCTGGCCCGGGTGTGCCTTGAAACACCGCGCGCCCTTCAGCCACCTCCATCAACATGAAATCAAGTGTTTTGCCAATAGAGGGGTAGGGCGCGAGCCCCAGCAGCGTTGCTTGCATGGCCTCTAGGCCATTTTTACCGGCTGTTTGGGCGGGTGTCACCACGCCAGGGCCTACGCCATTGTTCATTACAGCGCGGCGCGCGTCCTCATCTGCAAGCCATTGCTCTAAAACGCTGTTACCAGTGGAAATTTGATTGCTCATGTTGCGCATGATGCCCAAAAAAACAGGCGTCTAAGACGCCTGTGTGACTAAACTTAACGGCCCAGGCATAAGCCTAAGCCAGCGGGTTTATTTGATGCGACCAAAACTGGTGCGCAATGGATCTGCTCCACCGCGGCTACCACTGCTGTTCCCACCGCCACCGCTGCGATTGCCACTGGGGCCACTTCGGCGGTTACCGCCACCGTTGCCACCACGGCGCTCACTCATGGCGTCTATGCTGGTGCGAAGTGGGTCAGGTTGACGGGAGCCCGTGTGATCTCTTGACTCGCCCCTGTCTTGACGTGGCTCACCCCTGTCTTGGCGCGGTCCACTTGCGTTGCGTCGTGGCCCATTGCCCAGCGCTTCGTTGCCGCGCTCTGGTCTAAAACCTTGGCCTTGTGAGCCATCATTGCGACCCACTTGTCCGCCTTGTCCTGCACCTTGCGCGTTGCGCTGGGGACGGCGACGTGGGTTGCCGCGAGACTCTGGGTTACGGCTGTCATGTTGGCCTTCGCCGCCCGCACCAGGTTCTTGACGTGGTCCGTTGGCGCTGCTTGGGTTGCGTCGACCTTGGCCGCCACCGTTGCGGCCGCCACCGCCACTGTTTGGCGCACCAGCAGTGGTTTTCTTTTCACGAATGCGTTGCATCATTTCACCACGTGCGGCTTTGCCAGCGGCAGCCATGACATCACGCGCTGGTGGCTTGCCAATGCCGCCCCACAGCACTTGTCTGCCCATGGCGATTGGCTCGGCTTTTTCACCCTCGGCTGGACCAAAACCGTCAATAATTTTGACTTCAATGCGCTGGTTGATGAAACGCTCTACATCTTGCATAAAGCCTTCTTCGTCCATACAGACCAAACTGACCGCTTCGCCGCTAGCGCCAGCGCGGCCTGTACGGCCGATGCGGTGCACATAGTCTTCGCTGATGTTGGGAATTTCAAAGTTCACAACATGCGGCAAATCATCAATGTCTATGCCCCGCGCTGCAATGTCGGTGGCGACCAAAGCGCGTACATCGCCGCTTTTGAAGCCAGCCAGCGCTTGGGTGCGCGCAGCTTGACTTTTATTGCCGTGCAACGCCATGGCGTTGATGCCGTTGTCACTTAGAAATTGGGCAACGTGGTTGGCACCAAACTTGGTACGCGTAAACACCAGCACTTGTGACCAGTTGTTTTCTTGAATGACGTGTGCTAACAGCTCTTTTTTACGTGAGCGACCAACGGGGTAAATCCACTGTGCGATGCGTTGCACAGTTGTATTTTTGGGCGTGACCTGGATATGCAATGGGTCACGCAGCAGGTTGTTGGCCAACGAGCGAATTTCATCACTGAACGTGGCAGAGAACAACAAGCTTTGCTTGTTGGCTGGTACCAAGGCCAATACTTTTTTGACGTCATGAATAAAGCCCATGTCTAGCATGCGGTCGGCTTCGTCTAAAACCAAGATCTCGACCTGGGTTAAGTCCAAAACACCTTGGCCCACTAGGTCTAACAAGCGTCCTGGTGTTGCCACCAAAATGTCAACGCCTGAGCGCAGCTTTTTAACCTGGGGGTTCATGCCAACACCGCCGAACACAACGGTAGAAGTCAGGTCTAGGTTTTTGCCATAGGTGCGCACTGACTCTTCAACCTGGGCAGCTAACTCGCGTGTTGGTGTGAGTATGAGGGCGCGTACAGCGTTGCTCTTGCGTTCGCGTTGGCTGAGTAAGTGCAAAATAGGCAGCGTAAAACCTGCTGTTTTACCTGTACCGGTTTGGGCACCTGCCAGCACATCTAAGCCTGCTAGCACCGCTGGTATAGCTTGGGCTTGAACAGGTGTTGGGGTCTCGTAGCCTTGCTCGCGCACGGCATCCAAAATGGCTGGGGCCAGATTCAATTCTTCAAAGGTCATGGAAATAATCGGTGCCGTATCACGGCACTGGTGCATCGGTCTGCCTTGGGTGGTGTACCTGGGGCCAGTCTTAGACCGATCAATTTGGGTGTGTGAGTGGCGAGATGGTGTTTTTAAACCTTCGCTTACCCGCAGCATTGTGCTGCTGTCTGGGCGACTGAAGGCCCTAGACAATTTCATTATGAACGCATATATGTCCCGAACTGTGCTGTTCAGGCGCTGCTTGGGTGATTGTGTTGTGTCATGACCACGCATTTGAGCCAGTGACAGCTGTTTTATACGCTGTGCCAGCCTGCTCTGGATCGCCGTCACCTTGTTAAGAGCCGGATTTTTGCATTAGGCGACTTACAGCAGGGATAATGTAGGGTTTGGCGTGATGCCAACACTTGTAAGCAGTCAAGACTGCGCGCAAGACGTTTGAATGTTTGAAAAGTGAAGGTGTTTCAGTATGGCTCAGTATGTTTTTTCTATGAATCGGGTGGGCAAAACCGTCCCACCCAAGCGCCAAATCCTGAAGGACATCTCACTGAGTTTCTTGCCTGGAGCCAAAATTGGCATGTTAGGTACCAATGGATCCGGCAAGTCGACGCTGCTCAAAATCATGGCTGGCATTGACAAAGATATTGAGGGTGAAGCTATTGCCATGTCCGGTATCCGAATTGGCTACCTGCCTCAAGAGCCTGAGTTGGACCCAACACACAATGTGCGTCAATCAGTTGAAAGCGGTATGGGTGAGGTTTTAGCGGCCAAAGACCGTTTGGACGCAGTGTATGCAGCGTACGCGGAAGAAGACGCTGACTTTGACGCCTTGGCTGCAGAGCAAGCGCAACTAGAAGCCATCATTGCTTCAGCAGGTACGGACAGCGAGCACCAACTTGAGATAGCCGCTGATGCCTTGCGCTTGCCGCCCTGGGACGCGAATATTGGGCTCTTGTCTGGTGGTGAAAAGCGTCGCGTGGCCTTGTGCCGCCTGCTGTTGTCCAAACCTGATATGTTGTTGCTAGATGAGCCTACCAACCACTTGGATGCAGAGAGCGTTGAGTGGTTAGAACAATTTTTGGCTCGATTCCCAGGAACTGTGGTGGCCATTACCCACGACCGCTACTTTCTTGACAACGCTGCCGAGTGGATTTTGGAGTTAGACCGTGGCCGCGGTATTCCATACAAGGGCAACTATTCTTTGTGGTTGGAGCAAAAAGAAGCGCGTTTGGCGCTTGAGCAGCGTACCGAGGATGCACGCACCAAGGCTATGAAAAAGGAGTTGGAATGGGTCAGGCAAAACCCCAAAGGCCGTCAAGCAAAGAGCAAGGCACGTTTGGCTCGCTTTGAAGAGTTGTCTGACTATGAATACCAAAAGCGGAATGAAACGCAGGAAATTTTCATTCCTGTAGCCGAGCGGTTGGGTACCGAAGTGATTGAGTTTACGGGCGTATCTAAGTCATTTGGTGACCGCGTGCTGATTGACGATCTGACTTTCAAAATACCAGCGGGTGCCATTGTGGGTATTATTGGTCCCAATGGCGCGGGTAAGTCCACCTTGTTCAAGCTCATACGTGGCGTCGAACAACCCGACTCTGGTGAAATTAAAACGGGGCAAACCGTGCAGGTCGCGTTCGTAGACCAAAGTCGAGAAGACCTCAATGATGAAAAAACCGTTTGGGAAGACATCTCTGGCGGCTTAGACATGATCACGGTGGGCAAATTTCAAATGCCTAGCCGAGCTTATTGCGGCAGGTTTAATTTCAGTGGTGGCGATCAGCAAAAGCGTGTCGGTAACCTATCGGGTGGTGAGCGTGGCCGTTTGCATTTGGCCAAAACATTGGCCGAAGGCGGCAACTTGTTGCTACTGGACGAGCCCTCCAACGACCTGGACGTTGAAACATTGCGCTCATTGGAAGATGCGCTGTTGGAGTTTGCTGGCTGCGCCATGGTGATTTCACACGATCGTTGGTTCCTAGACCGCATTGCCACGCACATACTCGCATGCGAAGGCGATTCAAAGTGGGTGTTTTTTGATGGCAACTACCACGAGTACGAAGCGGATAAAGTTAAAAGGCTGGGTGCAGAAGGTGCCAAGCCTAGGCGGATTCGTTACAAGGCCTTGAAGTAAACGCCATGACAGATAAGAAAGTGGGCGAACAAGGTGCTATTGATGTGTTGCAGGTTAGGGCCCAAACCTTGGGCTGGCTAGAGCAGGTTGTTATTGGTTTAAACCTGTGCCCGTTTGCGAAAAGCGTTTATGTGAACAGCCAGGTGCGTGTAGTGGTCAGTACTGCCAAGCACTTGGATGCTTTTTTAGACGAACTAGATGTTGAGTTGCTGTTGCTGCGCGATACACCCGTTCAAGAAATTGAGACCACGCTGTTGGTGCACCCACATCTGTTCCCAGATTTTTTGGTTTTCAACGATTTCCTAAATATTGTGGACGATGTGGTGGCAGAGCATGAGCTCGAGGGGGTGTTGCAAGTGTTGCCGTTTCACCCAGAGTTTCTATTTGGCGGTGAAGATGAAACTGACATGAGTCATTACACCAACCGCTCGCCCTTTCCCATGCTGCATTTGCTTCGCGAAAACAGTTTGTCGCATGCCATAGATGCACACGGCGATACCGATGCCATACCTGAGCGCAACAAGCAGGTATTGCGTGACTTGGGCCCAGCGGGGTGGCGCAAGTTGATGTCGGTCAATACCTGAGCCTTTCAAATAAAAAAAGCCGCTGCACCTGATGGGTACAGCGGCTTTTTTACAGCCCTTTTTCGACAGGGCTGTGAGGCTGACGTTTACTGCTTGTCAAATGGCATAGGCATTTGGGCTAGGTCACGCTTGGTCTCAACCAATACCAGTGGGCCGTCGTTCACAACCACTGGAGCAACCCGTCCGCGTACTACTTTTGCTGCGGTAGGCTCGGCTGCCATTGCGGCTTGCGCATGGGCAATTTTGCTTGCATCAGAATTTACCCACGTCAAACCTGAGCTGGCTGCTACAGCGCTCATGGCATCAACAGAGAGTGCGTAGCTGCCAATGTTTGGCATACGCTTTGGTGCTTCTGCTGTTGTAGCAGGCGCGGCGGTAGCTACTCCAGCAGCAGGCGGATTTGCGACAACAGGTGCACTCACTGGTGAGCTTGTAGGCGCATTCAATGGTGTAGCTGTTGCTACAGGAGTTTGTACGCGCGTTGGCTCATGTGCACGCTCTTGTTCCTGCTCCTGCTCCTGCTCCTGTTGCTGTTGCTGTTCTGGCTGTGGAGCAGGTGCTGTATGCGACTGCTCTGTGTTGTCACTGTTGTCAGCGTTGTCAGTGCTGTCACCACGGCGGCGGTCACGACCGTAGCGGTCTCGGCTGCGACGTTCGCGCGGTGCGCGCTCAGTTTGCTCTTGCTCTCCAACTGGGCCATTGCTCTCACTAGCGGATTGCTGTGCTTGCTGCGTGTGTGAATCGCGGTTTGCAGCGATTGACGCTGATGAGTCGTCATCGTGTGAAGCAGGGCGGTTGAAGTAACTGTAGCTGGGCGTCTCGTTGGCTGCGCTGGCAGAATTCAAGTTGCTGTCATTGTGCATGCGCTGGTCGCTGTGGCCTGGCTGTACCTGTTGGGCAGCTGCACCGGCTGATGCACCTTCAGTTGGAGCTTGTTCATCGCGGTTGCGATCGCCACCTCGGCGTGAGCCTCGGTCGCCTCGTTCGCCTCGGTCTCCACGCTCGCCACGTTCACGCCGTGGTGCACGTGGCTTGTTGTCGTCTTCGGGTGATGCTGAACCTTCTGGTTGCGTGTTGCCGTTTGACTCTGCGTTAACTGGCGTGTCGTTGCGGTCGTCGCGGTTGCGGTTGCGCCCACCACGCTCGCCGCGGGTGTTGCGTCCACTGCGCTCGTTCCTGTCGTCACGTTCCGAGCGCTCGCTGCGCTCAGAACGGTTGACGCTGTCGTTGCGGTCGGACTTCTCGCCTTGGTCAGCGTGGCGTGTGCCACGGGTGTTCCGGTTGCCGGTGTCTTCGGCGATGGCATCGCCTCGGGTTGGGCGCTCACCACGCTCACCACGCTCACCACGCTCACCACGGTTGCGTCCGCGACTGTTACGCGCGCCTTCACCGTCGGTGCGCGCACTGCGCTCACCACGGTTGTTGCGATCACCTCTGCCGCCGCGGTTGCCCGACCTGTCGTTGCGCTCGTTTGGCTTTCTGTCAGCGTTGACTGTGTCAGTTTGTTGACCAAAGCCTAGCAAGTTCATTAGCCACGCTACAAAGCCCCCGGCTGATGCGCCAATGGCACCAGCCTTTGAAGCCGTTACGCCAGAGGTGTTGGTCGCAGCAGGTGCTTTTGCAGGGGGTGTTGGAGCCGCAGTTTGTGGCATGGGCTCATCACGCAAGATGCCTTTTATGACTGGCTCTTGCTTGTTGGCACGTTCTTGGCTGCGGCGTGTCACGGTGGCTACGTCATCCACCTCCTCAGCCAGCGTGTAGCTGGCTTGCAAGTTGTCTAAACGCGCATCGTCATGCTTTAAGCGCTCGAGCTTGTATTGCGGTGTATCCAAAGACTTATTGGGCACCAATAGCACATGGATGCGTTGCTGCAATTCGATCTTGGTAATTTCCGTACGCTTTTCGTTCAACAAAAAGCTAGCCACTTCAACGGGCACTTGAACTAACACAGCAGCGGTGTTGTCTTTCAGAGACTCTTCTTGAATAATGCGCAAAATTTGCAGCGCCGAGCTTTCAGTGTCACGGATGTGGCCTGAGCCGCCGCAGCGTGGGCAAGGAATAGACGCACCTTCGCTCAATGCAGGGCGCAAACGCTGACGGCTCATTTCTAACAAACCAAACTTGCTGATGGAGCCAAACTGCACACGCGCGCGGTCTTCACGCAAGGCATCGCGCAAGCGGTTTTCTACGTCGCGGCGATTGCGCGCTTCGTCCATGTCAATGAAGTCGATGACGATGAGGCCCGCCAAGTCTCGCAAGCGAGCTTGACGCGCGACCTCTTCGGCCGCTTCCAAGTTGGTACGTGTTGCGGTCTCTTCTATGGCGCCGCCTTTAATGGCACGTGCTGAGTTGACGTCAACCGATACCAAAGCTTCAGTGTGGTCGATCACAATAGCGCCGCCGCTTGGCAATTGCACAGTGCGGGCGTAAGCCGACTCTATCTGATGTTCGATTTGGAAACGCGAAAACAATGGCGCGTCGTCGCGGTAGCGCTTAACGCGGTGGCCATGTTCAGGCATCACATAGTTCATGAACTGATGTGCTTGCTCGTAAATGTCGTCGGTATCGATGAGAATCTCACCAATGTCGCAGTTGAAGTAGTCACGAATAGCACGAATAACCAAGCTGGATTCTTGGTAGATTAGGAACGCACCTTTGCCATTGCTCGATGCCCCGTCTACAGCCGTCCACAGCTTCAGCAAGTAGTTCAAGTCCCATTGCAGCTCTTCAGGCGCGCGCCCGATACCGGCAGTGCGCGCAATGATGCTCATACCGTTGGGGTATTCCAACTGGTCTAAAGCGATCTTGAGTTCTTGGCGATCTTCGCCCTCAATGCGACGGCTGACACCACCTCCACGTGGGTTGTTTGGCATCAAGACCACATAACGACCAGCCAAGCTGATGAAGGTGGTGAGTGCCGCGCCTTTGTTACCGCGCTCTTCTTTTTCGACCTGCACCAACAAGGTTTGACCCTCTTTGATAACGTCTTGAATGCGAGCTTGGCTAATGGAAACGCCAGTGGCGAAGAATTGCTTGGAGATTTCTTTGAAAGGCAAGAAACCGTGACGGTCTTCACCATAATCTACAAAGCAGGCTTCTAGTGAGGGCTCTACGCGGGTCACAACAGCTTGGTAAATATTACCTTTGCGTTGTTCGCGGCCTTCAATTTCAATTTCGTAGTCGAGTAGTTTTTGACCTTCGACAATGGCCAGGCGACGCTCTTCGGTTTGAGTAGCGTTTATGAGCATCCGTTTCATGATGCGGGTTCCTTTTCAAGCACAGTTTGACCCAAAGTGGGTCCAAAGCCTGAATGGGTGGCGGGCAGCACAAACGTCGGGTGGAATTGCCGGAGAGCTACAAGCGATTCAATAAGACCGTCATGCACGCGAGTGCATTGAGGGCCTGAGTTCAGCCTGCGCGTAGGCGCGTGACAAACAAGACGCTTGGTGACTCGTTTGGATCCAAGCCGTCTCTATTGTCTCAAACAGCTGCATACTTGCCAGCTGCTTGAAAAGGTATTCCGTCGTAAGGGTTTGTGTGTCCAGTACCCATTCCCAAGGCAAGTCTGCGCCTGTACTAGGCGGCGAGCTCAATTAAATTATGAGTCCATCAAAGCCGCGAAGACCGGTCACATGCAGATATGCAGTGGTGGCAACACTGCGTCAGGTAGATCATCTGCCAGCGCCTAGCGCTTGTTGCGTGATGATCTGGCTGTTAAATGAGGCCCTGATGCTGTAAAGCTTCAGAAAATCAAACACTTAAATGCCTTTTTAGACGCAACGCTATTATAGGGGACAGCTTGCGGCTGTAGGGTATTTTTCTGCAGGTATTACAAACAAGGTCAGTTCAGTGCAAGAAGCCATACGTTATTTAATAGTAGACGAGTCCGGCGACGGTCAGCGTTTAGACAACTTTTTGTTTAAACATTTAAAAGGTGTGCCAAAAACACATATCTACCGAATTATTCGATCCGGAGAAGTCAGACGCAACAAAGGCCGTGTTCAAGCCGACAGCAGGTTGGCATTGGCAGATGAACTGCGTATTCCACCTATTCGTGTGCCAGAAAAGGCCGTACCAGTGATTGAAATGGCTGATAACGGGCACATTGATGCATTGCCCATTTTGTTTGAGGACGACGAGTTCTTGGTGATAAATAAACCAGCTGGAATTGCCGTACATGGTGGCAGTGGTTTAAGTTTTGGCGTTATTGAACAGTTGCGCAGGTCAAGGCCGGACGCTACATTCTTGGAATTGGTACACCGCTTAGATAGAGAAACCAGTGGTCTTTTACTGGTCGCTAAAAAGAAACGCGCTTTAAAGGCTTTGCAAGACCAGTTTCGAGCCAGGCAAACAGGCAAAGTGTATTTAACACTGGTAAAGGGTGTTTGGCAAAAACCGCATCAAATTATAGATGCGGCATTGCAGAAGTACAATTTAACCAACGGCGAGCGCCGCGTGCGCGTGGTACCTAAAGACCACGCCGACGCGATGGCCAGTCTCAGTATTGTCAAGTTACTGAAGGTGTACGCCTTCCCCACTAGCCCCTCAGTTCCTGTCGGCCTCAGCAGCAGTTTATTGGCTGTGACTATCAAAACTGGGCGTACCCATCAAATACGTGTGCACATGGCCCATGCAGGCCATGTGATTGCGGGCGATGATAAATATGGTGATTTTGAATGGAATAAGCAGTTGCATGCATCTGGCTTAAAGCGCATGTTTTTACATGCGTGGCGCTTGCAACTTCACCATCCGGTTAGTGGTGAAGCAGTTCAATTTCAGTGTGAATTGCCGAAAGATTTGTTGTCTTGGACAAATGTTTAGTCAGAAGTAAAAATAACCCTTTGTTGTGTAATTGACATAAATTACACCGTTTAACTATGTATTCTGTGTTTTATTTGTGGTTATTTTATAAAATGCCCCTCGGATATAACTACAATAGCGCTAAGATCATTAACTAGGAGGAAATAATGGCTTCATATCAAGAGTTACGTTCACAAGC
>CALBWZ010000431.1 GCA_937893415.1 uncultured Comamonadaceae bacterium
CCTTGCTGGTAGGTGGCACCATGTTGTATGTCAAAGCCTTGTTACACGGCATTGACGACATGCCGCCCGCCAACCCCGACATTCGCCTGGCTTTGGACACACAGGCCAACGCGTTGGGCTGGCCCGCCATGCACCAGCGCTTAAGCCTCATTGACCCCATAACGGCGCAGCGCTTGGCTCCCAATGACAGCCAGCGCGTGCAACGCGCTCTTGAGGTGTTTGAGATCAGTGGCAAGCCGATCTCGCAGTGGCATACCAACCCGCAGGCTGGCAGCGGTTTGAACATCCCATTGCTGTCGCTTGAGCCCGACGACAGGGCTTGGCTGCACCAGCGCATAGGTCAGCGTTTTGACGCCATGTTAGACCAAGGTTTCGAGACAGAAATGATGGCCCTGTACGAGCGCGGCGACTTAACACCAGACTTGCCCAGCATGCGCTGTGTGGGCTACCGCCAGGCGTGGGAGTTGTTAGACCAGTTGGGCCATTTAGGCGGGCCTGCCAAAGCCATGTGGATAGAGCGCGCATCTGCCGCCACGCGCCAGTTGGGTAAACGCCAACTCACGTGGCTGCGCGGCATGACACGGCGCCACATCTTGGCCGCCGACAGTCCCAACGTTGGCCATGCGTTGTTGCAAGCCGTGGCCACGCATTGGGGGGATACCGCATGAGCCAATTGATAGGTCTACAGATCAGCGGGTTGTGCAAGCACTACGACATGGCTGCAAACCTTGACCAGGGAGCCGCACAACGCCACACGGTGCTAGACCACATTAACTTGCACGTGGCCGCTGGCGAATTTGTAGCCATCATGGGCGCGTCTGGCGTGGGCAAGTCCACCTTGTTGAACTGTATGGCCGCCCTGGATACCTGGGACAGCGGCGATATAAGTCTCAACGGCCAAGCGCTTGGCACACTCAACACGGCACAGCGGGCCACGTGGCGAGCCCAGCATGTGGGCTTTGTGTTTCAGGCCTTTCATGTGCTGCCACATTTAACTGTGTCGCAAAACGTTGGCCTGCCGCTGATGCTCAACGGCGTTGGCACAGCCAAGCGCAACACCTTGGTTGCCGATGCTTTAGATGCAACTGGCTTGGCAGATTTAGGCGGTCGGTTGCCACAGCAATTGTCTGGCGGTCAACTGCAGCGCGTGGCCATTGCACGCGCCGTGGTGCATGCCCCTGCCTTGCTGCTGGCCGACGAGCCCACCGGCAATCTAGACCCTGATATGGGCGAGCGCATCATGGACTTGTTGGTCAGCACCGCTCAACACACTGGTGCCAGCTTGGTGCTCGTCACACACTCACAAACCGCTGCTGCAAAAGCTCACCGCCAACTGCGACTCAGCACAGACGGCCTGCACCAGCTACCACAGCCGCTCTAAGCCGCCGCTTTTCAAATGCCAAGCCGCACTGGCCATGGCTTTGGCCTCTGCCTCATCGTGCGTCACCAACAACACCTTGGTGCCCGCGCTGGCGACACGCTGGCGAAACTCCTCACGCATGTGCACACGCAGGTCAGCATCGAGTGCTGAAAAAGGCTCGTCTAACAGCAGCAACTTGGGCTGAATAATCAATGCTCTGGCCAAGGCTACGCGCTGTTGCTCACCGCCAGACAGCGCCGTTGTGGCTTGTCGTGCTTTATCAGCCAAACCAAAAGACGCCAGCAATTCGGTGGCTGCCGCACGCGATGCGGCTTTACCCACGCCCTGCTCACGCAGGCCAAAGGCCACGTTGTCTTGCACACTTAAATGTGGAAACAGCGCAAAGTCTTGGAACATCAACGCAAAACGCCGCTGCTCTGGTGGCCAGTCTGTGACATCCACACGGTCCCACAACACCCGCCCACCTTGCACAGGCTCCAGCCCAGCGACCATGCGCAACAGCGTGGTTTTACCTGTGCCAGACGGGCCCAGCAAGGCCACCGTGTTGTGCGTGGCTGGCCACTGCCAACTCAAGTTGGAGGCAATGTTCCACGAGCTACCCGCCGCATCTGTATAGCGTTTGTTTATGTTGACCAGTTCAAGCACCGTCAGCTCCTGTTACCACTGCATTGTTAGATTTTTTAGAAGGTTCTATGCA
>CALBWZ010000432.1 GCA_937893415.1 uncultured Comamonadaceae bacterium
TGGGCAAAGCAAATGGGCAATAAGCCTGTGGGGGTTGCAAAGAGCAACACCAAAGCTGTAGGTGATGCGGCAGAGGATCTCGCGCTTCGCTACTTAATCAAGCAAGGACTGAACTTGGTGCAGCGCAATTACGCAACGCCTGGACGCGGCGGCGGCGAGATAGATTTGATTATGAGGCAAGCCGACGCCACGCTGGTGTTTGTCGAAGTGCGGGCCCGTACAAGCAGCACATTTGGGGGGGTCGGCTGCCAGCATAACGGTTCGTAAACAGCAGCGTATTGTGTTGGCGGCTCGGTGTTACTTGTCCCGCCTACCGGTCGTGCCGCCGTGTCGGTTCGATGTCGTGACCTTGCAAGGTGGGCAAGGGGTGCAAACGTCGGAGCAGGATCAAATCGTTTGGCTACAGGCGGCGTTCAATGCATAACGGTGTATTAAAACCGCGGCTAAATCCGTCTATGATCATGCATGCTTTTACAACGCATACAACAACTATTTATAGACAGCGCTGACTTCAAGTACCAGTGCGCTCAAAGTCTGGGCAACAAGACCGATTTGGCTGTACAAGCTGTGTTTTCAAGCTTGACCAATGGCGGAAAAATCATGGTGGCAGGCATGGGGGCCACGCAGCCGCTGGCGCACTACATGACCGCGCTGTTGTTGGGTCGGTTTGAGCGTGATCGCCCAGGGTTGGCCGCTTTGTTGTTGGGAGTGCATGGCAGCAGTGGTAGTCTAGACCAACACAGCTTGGCAAGAGAGGTGCGTGCGCTGGGTGCTTCAGAGGATTTGCTGCTGGTCATCAGCACCAAAGGTGGTGAAGTGGCTCTGGAGGCTGCGGTTGATGCGGCTCACGAGCGTGCCATGACGGTAGTGGCATTGGTTGGTGGGGCTGGCCCTCAGTTGGTGCAGTCACTGCACGACACCGATGTGGCCGTTTGCGTGCCAAGCGAGCAACACAGCCGCATTCATGAAGTCATGATGGTTGTATTGCACTGCGTATGCGACGGTGTCGACATACAGTTGTTAGGTGATGGCGTTTAAAACGCACACTCGCATAGCTTTTTACGGGATATTCAAATGACACATTTCAAGCGTTCGGTACAAACCGTCTTACTCATCTCCTTGGCCACGTTGGCTTTGTCGGCGTGCGCGCCGTTGCTGATTGGTGGCACGGCCACTGGCGTCTTGGTGGCCAATGACAGACGCACATCAGGCGCGCAGCTGGAAGACCAGACGATTGAAATCAAGTCTTTGGGCAACATCAAAAATGTAGTCGGGGACAGAGGCCACATCAACGTAACCAGTTTTAACCGACGTGTGCTGGTAACTGGTGAAGTGCCCAGCGCTGTTGACAAGTCGGCAGTTGCCGGTGCGCTGAGTAAAACCGACAACGTGCAGTTGGTGGTCAACGAGTTGGCCATTGGCGGTACAGCGACATTTGCCAACCGCGCACGTGACACCTTGGTCACCACCCGCGTGAAGGCGTCAATGATTGAGGCCAGAGACTTACAAGCCAGCATCGTGAAGGTGGTGACTGAGCGCGGCAGTGTGTACTTGATGGGAATTGTTACCCAAAGAGAAGCAGACCGCGCCTCAGAAGTCGCCAGCTCAACGTCTGGCGTGCAGCGTGTTGTACGGTTGTTCGAAATCGTGACTGAAGAAGAGCTAAAACGCCTGTTGCCGCCACCGCCTCCCCCAGCACCGGCAGTCAAAACCCAGCCGGTGATGACCAATGTGGTGACTGAAATAAAGTGAGCCAATCACATAAAAATGCAGGCTGCCATGCCCGTTTGTTTGTTGCGACGCTCGCGGCACAGCATCGGTGTGTCGTATTACTTTAAGCGCTTAATCAGGCTAGAGGTATCCCAGCGTGCGCCGCCCATTTGCTGCACGTCTGCATAAAACTGATCAACCAAAGCAGTAACTGGCAAGCGCGACCCATTGCGGTTGGCCTCGGCCAACACCAAACCCAAATCTTTGCGCATCCAATCCACCGCAAAACCAAAGTCGAACTCACCTGAGACCATGGTTTTGCCGCGGTTATCCAGCTGCCAGCTTTGCGCGGCACCTTTGCCTATGACGTCCAGCACTTGGGGCATGTCAAGTCCAGCTTGCTGACCAAACGCCACGGCTTCGCTCAAACCTTGAACCAGGCCAGCAATGCATATTTGGTTCACCATCTTGGTCAGTTGCCCGGCACCGCTGCCGCCCATAAGGGTCACCGCGCGGGCAAAACAAGCCACCACGGCTTGCGCACTGTCAAAAGACGCTTGGTCGCCGCCGCACATGACGGTGAGTTGGCCATTTTGAGCACCAGCCTGACCACCAGAGACAGGGGCATCTACAAACGCCAGACCCAGTTGCTTGGCCGCTTTGTGCAACTCGCGTGCAACTTCGGCTGAAGCTGTGGTGTGGTCTACCAAAATAGCGCCTGGTGCCATGCCAGCAAAAGCACCGTTTGCACCCAAGCAAATGGCGCGCACATCATCGTCATTGCC
>CALBWZ010000433.1 GCA_937893415.1 uncultured Comamonadaceae bacterium
TAGAAGTGGACATCACTGTGGCACCCTCGCGCACTTGCGCTTGGTTGCCCATGCACAAGGAGCAGCCAGGCATTTCGGTACGCGCGCCTGCTGTGCCAAACACACCGTAATGGCCTTCCTTGGTCAGCTCGGCTGCGTCCATCTTCGTCGGCGGTGCAATCCACAACTTGACAGGAATATCGCGCTTGCCTTCTAACAACTTTGACGCTGCGCGGAAATGACCAATGTTGGTCATGCATGACCCAATGAACACCTCGTCGATCGGGGTGTTCACAACGTCAGACAAAAACTTGGCATCATCTGGGTCATTCGGGCAGCACACGACGGGCTCTGTGATATCGGCCAAATCAATTTCTATGATTTCAGCGTACTCTGCATCCTTATCGGCTTCCAACAATTCAGGATTGGCAATCCAAGCTTCCATGGCTTCAATGCGACGCTGCAAGGTACGCTTGTCTTCGTAACCGTTGGCGATCATGTTTTTCATGAGTACGATGTTAGAGGACATGTACTCAATCATGGGCTCTTTGTTGAGCTTGACAGTACAGCCAGCAGCAGAGCGCTCAGCGGAGGCATCAGACAGCTCAAACGCTTGCTCAACTTTGAGGTTTGGCAGACCTTCAATTTCCAAAATTCGGCCAGAAAACGCGTTGATTTTGCCTTTTTTCGCAACCGTCAATAAACCTTGCTTGATGCCGTACAACGGTATGGCGTGGACCAAGTCACGCAAGGTAACGCCAGGTTGCATCTCACCTTTGAAACGCACCAAAATGCTTTCAGGCATGTCTAAAGGCATCACGCCTGTGGCTGCCGCAAATGCCACCAAACCAGAGCCTGCCGGGAACGAAATACCAATCGGGAAACGGGTGTGGCTGTCGCCGCCTGTCCCCACGGTATCAGGCAACAACAAGCGGTTTAACCACGAGTGAATAATGCCGTCGCCTGGGCGCAGTGATACGCCACCGCGGTTGGACATAAAAGAAGGCAGCTCGTGGTGCATCTTCACATCGATAGGCTTTGGATAGGCTGCAGTGTGGCAAAACGACTGCATGACCAGATCGCTTGAAAAGCCCAAGCACGCCAAGTCTTTCAATTCGTCACGGGTCATGGGACCTGTTGTGTCTTGCGAGCCCACCGTGGTCATTTTTGGCTCGCAGTAAGTGCCTGGACGGATACCAACTTGGTTGCCCTTGACCACGGGCATGCCACACGCGCGGCCCACCATTTTTTGCGCAGTTGTAAAGCCTTTGCCTGTGTCGACTGGTGCCTTGGGCAAGCGAAACGTGGTGGCTGCTGGCAAGCCCAAAAATTCACGTGCTTTGGCAGTCAGTGAGCGACCAATGATCAGGTTGATGCGACCGCCAGCCTGCACTTCGTCCAGCAAGACATCGCTTTTCAGTGTGAAGTTTTCAACTAAGGCGCCATCACGCTCAATTTTTCCTTCGTAGGGGAAGATGTCAATGACGTCACCCATCTCCAACTTGGACACATCAACCTCGATAGGCAATGAGCCTGAATCTTCTTGTGTGTTGAAAAAGATGGGGGCAATTTTGCCACCCAACGTCACACCGCCAAACCGCTTGTTTGGCACAAATGGAATGTCTTGGCCAGTGGCCCACACCACCGAGTTGGTGGCAGACTTGCGCGATGATCCTGTCCCCACAACGTCGCCTACATAAGCAACCAAATTGCCTTTTTCTTTCAGGTCGTTGACAAACTGCATAGGACCGCGCTTGCCATCTTCTTCTGGCTTGAAGGCTGCATCTGCGCGGGTGTTCTTGAGCATGGCCAAGTAATGCAGTGGAATGTCAGGTCGACTCCACGCGTCTGGCGCTGGTGACAAATCGTCGGTGTTGGTTTCACCGGGTACTTTAAATACTGTCACCGTGATTTTTTCTTCCACCTTGGGCCGGCTGGTAAACCACTCTGCATCCGCCCAGCTTTGCACCACGGCTTGCGCATGTACATTACCAGCCTTCGCCTTGGTTGAAACGTCGTGAAACGCGTCGAACATGAGCAAGGTTTTCTTGAGCGCTGTGGCAGCAACGCCCGCCACATCAGGCTTGTCTAGCAAGTCAATCAAAGGCTTGACGTTGTATCCACCCAGCATGGTGCCTAACAACTGCGCGGCATGCTCTGGCTTGATGAGGCCACATGTCACATCGGTGTGCGCTACGGCAGACAAAAATGATGCCTTCACTTTAGCCGCATCATCCACACCAGGTGGCACACGGTGTGTAAGCATGTCCACCAAATCGTCGCCATGGCCAGCCGGTGGCGTTTTAATCAGCTCAATCAACTCAGCTGTTTGTGCCGCTGTTAAGGGCAATGGGGGAATACCTAAGGTGGCGCGCTCGGCCACGTGGGCTTGGTAGTTTTTCAAGAAATCAGTCATGCGATGCTCCAATCAAAAAAGGGGATGGACAATTAAAGTGTGTGCGCCTCAGCACCTGATGTCATAGGGCCTAGGCTAATGAGGCACGGTAAAAAAAGGCTGCAGCGACTCGGGTAACACCACGCCTGTGACGTGGGCGCGCTCGAGTAACTGCCAAAAATACCGGTAGCTGGCGCGGTCGTGCAGCTGCTGATTCAACGACACAGGCGCCCAATGCGCGTCCAATGCTGCCTCAATAACTTGGGCTGCATGTGCCACTTCGTCTAGCTGTGGCGAAAAAGCCGCCACTATGGTGCGCACCTGATCGGGGTGAATACTCCACATACGCGTGTAGCCAAAACGCTGGTTGGCTTGCGTTGCGGCCAAGCTTAAAGCTTGGCTGTCTTTGAACTCGGTCACCACGCAATGCGACGGCACTTTGCCGTTTGCGTGCGCGGCATTGGCAATTTCCAGTTTGGCCCGCACAACCAACGGGTGGTCAAACTGCCCTTGCGCACTCATGGCACTGGCAGGAATGGCACCGCCATGTGCAGATACAAAGTCCATCAAACCGAAGCTTAAACTGTGCACACGCGGGTGGGCTGCTATGGCGTTCACTTGTGCCACAGCAGCGGGTGACTCAATAAGAACATGGATAGGCATTAGGCTGTTTGAACTATAGGGGCCTTGCTGGCCTACAGCTTGATCAATCAACGCACAAGCCGTGTCGACGTCTGCACGGCATTCAACTTTGGGCAACATGACAAATGCAACTTGCGCCGCCGCTGCACCCAAAATAATATCTACATCACTCTTAAAGTGTGACGACAGACCACCGACGGTGCCGTTACCTAGAGCGTGCACACGCACTCCCACGCGGGCGCCAGCGTCGCTT
>CALBWZ010000434.1 GCA_937893415.1 uncultured Comamonadaceae bacterium
ATCCCATTGCTCTTCGACGCTTTCAACGGGTACATATTGACGCACCAAGTCTGTAAAGCAGCCTTCACGCAAAGACGTAATTTGATCGCGCAAGCTGGCTGCATCCAAGACATCGTTGCGTTGCTCATAAATGACTTTTCGCTGGTCGTTGGCGACGTCGTCGTACTCCAGCAACTGCTTTCGCACGTCAAAGTTACGAGCCTCGACCTTGCGCTGTGCCGACTCGATGCTGCGTGTCACCATACCCGCTTCAATCGCCTCACCTTCAGGCATTTTGAGCCTGTCCATGATGGCGCGCACACGGTCACCCGCAAATATACGCATCAAAGGATCGTCAAGGCTAAGGTAAAAGCGCGATGAGCCTGGATCACCTTGTCGCCCTGAACGGCCACGAAGCTGGTTGTCGATACGGCGTGACTCATGACGCTCCGTCGCAATAATGCGCAAGCCACCTAGAGCCTTCACGGCTTCATGCTCAAGGTCCCATGTTGCACGTGCAGCTGCAGCGCCAGACGCCTTGTCTGCCTCGCCTAGCGTATCGCTAGAATCAATGGCAGCCAGTTGCTTTTCCAAGTTCCCGCCGAGCACAATATCGGTGCCGCGACCAGCCATGTTGGTGGCGATCGTAATTGCTTTCTGACTTCCAGCTTGCGCAATGATGTCGGCCTCACGCGCATGCTGTTTGGCGTTGAGCACTTCGTGGGGCAGCTTGGCATCGACCAACAGCTGCGCAATGATTTCAGAATTTTCAATGGATGACGTACCCACCAAAACAGGTTGACCGCGTTCGAAACAACTGCGAATGTCGTCTATCGCTGCCGTGTATTTTTCAGGTGTTGTTTTGTACACGCGGTCAAGCTGGTCATCGCGCCGGTTGATACGGTTTGGCGGAATCACCACCGTCTCTAGGCCATAGATACTTTGAAATTCGAATGCTTCTGTGTCTGCCGTACCCGTCATGCCTGATAACTTGCCGTACAAACGAAAGTAATTTTGAAAGGTAATGGAGGCCAGCGTTTGGTTTTCAGCCTGGATAGGCACGCCTTCTTTAGCTTCTACCGCCTGGTGCAAACCATCACTCCAACGCCTGCCCGACATCAAACGACCAGTGAATTCATCAACAATGACCACTTCGCCTTCTTGAACAACGTAATGTTGGTCGCGGTGATACAGGTTGTTGGCACGCAAGGCTGCACTAACGTGATGCATCAGTGCAATGTTGGCCGGGTCGTACAAAGACGCACCAGCTGGTAATAGGTCGGCTTGTGTCAACAGCTCTTCAGCATGTTCATGACCGGCTTCAGTTAGGTGAACTTGGTGAGACTTTTCATCAACAGTAAAGTCACCAGGCGTGATCACCCCCTCACCGGTACGGGGATCAGCCTCCCCAACTTGCAAAATCAGTTTAGGAATGATTTTATTAATGGCCAAATAAACGGTGGTGTGGTCATCCGCTTGACCGCTGATGATTAATGGCGTGCGGGCCTCGTCAATGAGTATGGAGTCCACCTCATCCACAATGGCGTAATGTAAATTGCGCGCAACGCGGTCAGCGACGCTGTAGACCATGTTGTCACGCAGGTAATCGAAACCAAATTCGTTGTTGGTACCGTAAGTGATATCTGCGCGGTAAGCTTCTTGTTTACCCGCACGATCCAATGTTGGCAAGTTGACGCCCACGCTCATACCCAGGTAGTTGTACAAGCGGCCCATCCAAGCCGCATCGCGGCTTGCTAAGTAGTCGTTTACAGTCACAACGTGTACGCCTTTACCAGCAAGTGCGTTGAGGTAAACCGCCAATGTTGCCGTTAGCGTTTTACCTTCACCGGTTCGCATTTCAGCAATTTTGCCGTTGTGCAGAGCCAAAGCGCCGACCAACTGCACATCAAAGTGTCGCATTTTCATAACGCGCTTGCTGGCCTCGCGTACGGTCGCAAACACATGCGGCAACAATTCCTCAAGTGTTTGTCCACTTGCCAGTTGCCCTTTAAACACGTCTGTTTTAGCTCGCAAGGCATCGTCGCTGAGGGTTTCGTACTCTGCCTCTAACGCATTCACGGCTCCCACAGTTTTGCGATAAATTCGCAATAAACGGTCGTTGCGGCTACCAAAAAGTTTTGTCAGAAGGTTATAGGCCATAAGTTCGTGTGGGCCAACTGGGCTGATATATCAACCGTTGACATCAATAGGTACTGGTTTGAGTTGTTTTGAACAGCAAAGTGGTCTCATCCAATTAGGGTGAAGACCCGTTGCTTATCGAGTAGAGTTTAACCGCGAGCCGGGTAACTAACGCCTGTGAAAGCGAAGCAGGATCTCGGTTGTTAGCGACTGGTTGCCAGCTTAGGGCTGTCGCGACCCATGGCCAAAAATTTGGCAGGATCTTTATACCGTCCAGACACCCACACTTCAAAGTGCAGGTGGGGGCCTGTGGACCTGCCCGTAGAACCAATGAGTCCGATTTTTTGACCCCCTTTGATAAGGTCGCCGACTTTGACCAGCATGCGACTGGTGTGGGCATAGCGCGTCACTATATCGTTACCGTGATCAATTTCGATCATATTTCCGTACTCTGCGTGCCTCAGAGCCGTTACAACTACACCACCGGCGGCAGCGTAAATAGGAGCCCCATTGGGACCAGGAAAATCAAGGCCTGTATGCAGGGCACTGGCGCCAGTAAATGGGTCGACTCGGCGCCCAAATCCCGAACCTGTGATCTGGCTGTCAACCGGCCAAGTGGTTGGAATCATCGCCCGTTGTAGTTTTTGATCCAACAAGCGTGACTCCAAAACCGTCAGCAAATCTTCACCACTGTTGGCCTCACCTTGCAAGGAGGACAAGGCTTGGCTGAAGTCATTGACCGACAGTGCCCGAGCTGAGACCAAAGCACCGCCCGCACCTGGTTCAGGTTTGGCAAAACTGACGTCCATACCAGCCAGCTCGGCCACACGCAATCCCAATGAGTCCAGCTGCACCATCCGCGCTTGCAACTCACCCAAGCGGGTTGCCATAACATCTAAATTTTCGCGCAAGTATCTGTTTTGAGACTCTGCGTTTTCATTGGCGACTTGTGGGATGATTTGCCCAACAATAGGCCAATTGTTAAGTGTGCCTGCTTTCACCAGCGCGTGGTAAGCAGCCATGGCGCCGGCAATAGCGACAACAGCAACACACATGACTATGGCAAACAAACCCTTGATGCCCAGCTCGAAGTTTCGAGTTGAGCGAAATCGCGTGTCAGTGATAATCACATGCATCTAATCTTGCTCCTAACTTGGCAGCACTTAACAGCACCACCGTGAAACCATCCATCCCAAACGCCATTCCAATCGCTCAAGCGATGAACAACTCCGTGACATTGCATGCGCT
>CALBWZ010000435.1 GCA_937893415.1 uncultured Comamonadaceae bacterium
TCCACAACACCAGTCCCCAACAACCTGTCGTCAATGGCGCTGAGGCGTGCGGCACATTCTGGATGGTCTGCACCCATGCTATGCAAGTGGCAGTCGCTGTGGCTAAAAAAGCCTGTGCCTAAGGGCGACCGCACAAACGACGGCTGAGCCTGGAGTTCGTTGACGTAGTGACCAACGGGTAAATAGGGTTGGTGTGTCTGCATGGATGGGCAGCTTAGCACGGCTGAATCGGACCGACGCGCACTGCAGCGTCAGCTTCAGACACAATAGACCTTGTGACCCATTTGTTTTAGGAAACCTACAATTGACCGCCTTGCCTGCGTCTATTACCACTCACACCTCAAGAGCCGCTTCATTGGCCGCCATATTGACAGTTTCATGCTTGTGTACCGGCGGCTTGTCTCGCAATCTTCAACATATAGGTACTGTCGCACTGCTGTTGGTAGCCACTATGTTTGTTGGCTGTGCCAGCCAAGCGGCCAGCGCGCAGCAGCCTCCTCCCATCGCCATGGCCTACCCATCCGACAGCAACAAGGCGTTGACAACATCACGACAAGCTGGCTACTACGCCAAACGCGCATCAGCCATGTCTTTTGCCACCGACTGGGCACTTAACAACGGTGCACAAGCAACACATATTCGGGCCATAGTTGGCAGCGCCCAACGCCTACCCAGCGTCATCAAGCTGGTGTCGCCCGCGCCCAACACATTTAAAAAAGACTGGCACAGTTACCGTGCTCGGTTCATTGAGCCTGTCAGGCTCGCTGCGGGACGATCATTTTGGCAACACAACGCACACCACCTTGAGCAGGCGGAAGTCACTTATGGTGTACCCGCTTGGCTGATAGTTGGCGTTATCGGCGTCGAAAGCATTTACGGCCGCCACACTGGCAACTACACCACCTTGGATGTCCTGACCACCTTGGCTTTCGACTTCCCCAAATCGCACCCAAAGTGGACAACAAGACAAGCATTTTTTAGAGATGAACTGTCTGCATTTTTACAACTGGCTTCAACGCAAGACCGGAAGATTGAGAGCTGGGTAGGCAGTTACGCGGGCGCGTTGGGATGGCCACAGTTCATGCCGTCAAGTTGGCAGCAATACGCCATTGACTTTGATGGTGATGGCCATATTGACCTGATCAACAACCAAGCCGACATCATTGGGTCTGTAGCCAACTACTTCAAAGCTTTTGGCTGGCAAACCAACATGCCCACGCACTTTAAAGTGACGGTGGATCAGACCCATGCGGCATTACCCAAACTGTTAGAACCAGACATAGTGCCCACGTTTACGGCGAATGACTTGCACCACAATGGCGCTGCTCTGGGCTCAGATGGCTTGGCGCACCGGGCCTCATTGGCACTGGTACTGCTGAAGAACGCTAAGGGGCCACCCACATATGTGGCAGGCACTCACAATTTTTACGTGGTCACGCGCTACAACTGGAGCAGCTACTACGCCCTGGCGGTGATTGAGTTGGGTAAGGCGGTGGCTCGGGAATTGCCAAGCAAGCCCTGAGGGCCTTCAAGCATGAACCCTTTGAACCCCAAAAAACTGCT
>CALBWZ010000436.1 GCA_937893415.1 uncultured Comamonadaceae bacterium
GAACTTTTAAACCTCAACTCCCGCTGGCGCGAGGGTTCTGCAGACCTTCCTTAGTCGATATAAAAGGCGCTCTAAAAAGAGCGCTGAACTTTTAACGGCCTTGCGACTCGAACAGCTTTACCTGTTACAGCCACGCGTCAACACAAGACTTACAAACCACCATGACATCAAACCTAATCCATCGCCGCCGCGTGCTGGGCCTGTCTGCTGCAGCACTGTTCGCACCCGCCTTAAGCTTTGCAATCACACCCACACAAATTGTTCAGGTTTGGAAAGATCCCAATTGTGGCTGCTGTGCCGATTGGGTCACCCACATGCAAGACAACGGCTTCAAGGTGCAAGTGTTTGATACAGGCAACACCGCGGTGCGTAAAAAACTGGGTATGCCGCAGCAATTTGGGTCTTGTCACACCGCTTTGATTGACGGCTATGTCATTGAAGGCCACGTACCTGCCAGCGACATCAAGCAACTGTTGGCTCAACGACCCGCCGCACTGGGGTTGGCTGTACCAGGAATGCCAATTGGCACGCCCGGCATGGACGGCAAGGTCTACAAGGGAAGGCAGGATGCATACGATGTGTTGCTGGTCCAGCGCAACGAACAAACCAGTGTGTTTAAGCGCTACGCGTCGTCTTGATCAGGTGTCCAACGCTTGAGCAACAAAGCGTTGCCCATCACACTCACTGAGCTTAAGGCCATGGCCGCGCCTGCCACAACAGGGTTCAGCAAACCCATGGCCGCCAAGGGAATTCCTGCGACGTTGTAGGCAAAGGCCCAAAACAAATTTTGCCTAATTTTGCGCACTGTTTGTGTGGATATAGACAGCGCCGCCTGCACCAACAAGGGATCAGCGCGCATCAAGGTCATGCCAGCGGCTTGCATGGCCACATCACCATGCTGGCCATTGTTCATGGCCAAACCGATGTCTGCTGTTGACAGCGCTGGCGCGTCGTTGATGCCATCACCGACAAACGCCACCACGTGGTTGTTCGCCTGCAGCTTGGCCACCGCCTTGGCTTTGTCACTGGGCAGTAATTGACCAAAGATACGGTCTTCAGTCAAACCCAACTGCGCGCCGACAACCCGAGCCGCCGCTTGGTTGTCACCAGACATTAAAACCACGTCTATGTGCGCACGCTGCAGCAACGCTATGGCGCGTGCAGCGCTTGGTTTGATGGCATCTCCAAAAGCAAACATGCCTTGAACGCCGTCATCATTGGCCAGCACCGATACGCTATAGCCGCTTGACTGCCACTGCTGCAACACGTCGACCCAAGGTGCAACGGACAGGGCCGTCTCCAGACCCAACGCCTGCATCCAAACAACACTACCCATATAACAAGGCCTGTTGTGAACCACCGCTTGCACACCTCGCCCTGCCACATTTTCTATGGCGCTGATAGCACTGGTTGGGCTAATGGCGCTTGAGCCATGTGACGCACCTGTCGCCTCTTCGGTGTCTTGCGCCTTCAACCAATCTCGTAAACCTTGTGCCAACGGATGAGGGTTGTCCAACTGCATGGCCAACAAGTCCGCCCGCAACTGGGCTTGTGCATCCAGATTTGCTGCAAGCGGCCATTGATGCGCCACGACGCTTGGCTTGCCAGCCGTCAGCGTGCCTGTTTTATCAAACGCCACCGTTGTCACGGCATACGCCTGTTCAAGCGACCGGGTGTCTTTAATCAGAATGCCGTGCTTGGCCGCTACACCGGTACCCACCATCATCGTGGCAGGCGTGGCCAAACCCAATGCACACGGGCATGCGATCACCAAAACGGCAACCATGTTGATCATGGCCTCTTCAAACGGCACGCCCTTAGCGAGCCAAAACCACAGGGTAGCGGCAGCAATCAACAGCACCACAGGTACAAATACCGCGGCCACCTTGTCGACCATTCGCTGAACCGGTGCTTTGCTGGCTTGCGCGTCACTCACCATGGCAATAATTTGTGCCAGCACGCTGTGTGTGTCAGCCGCGCTCACGGCAATATCCAATGTTGCCTCGCCATTTAAAGTACCACCAATAACGGCATCGCCCATGCGCTTAACAACCGGCAAAGGCTCACCCGTAACCATGGCCTCGTCCACGCTAGAGCGACCCACCACGACCACGCCATCGGCTGGTATGCGCTCACCAGCAACCACGCGTATGCGATCACCCACTAGCAAATCAGCAACCGGTATATCCACAATGTCGTCACGCTCAATACCATCTGGCAGCAGCTTGGCTGTGCTGGGCTTGAGTGCGTGCAAGGCTCGAATAGCAGAGGTTGTTTGTCGTTTGCTGCGGGTCTCTAAATACTTGCCCAGCAACACCAAGGCAATCACAACAGCAGAGCCCTCGTAATACAGATGCGGTAGGCCCTCGCCGTTAAACGTCAGCCACAGCCATGTCGACAAACCCCATCCTGCGCTGGTGCCAATCGCCACCAACAACTCCATATTGCCAGTCAGTGCTTTCAGCGCATGCCACGCAGACTTGTAAAAAGGCCAGCCCAATACAAACTGAACCGGTGTTGCCAGCACAAACTGAATCCACGGCGCGGGCATGCTGATCCAGACCGTTTGCGTCAACGGCATACTCAGCCACCGCACAAGCATTGGCAACAGAAGCGGCGCAGACAGCAGCAATGCGGCCAATGTAGGGATAAATGCGGTGTCAATACCCAGCCAGCGATCAACGCCCGCTGTTTCGGCAAGTGTTTGTGCTTTGGGCTCATAACCAGCATCGCGGATGACGCGGCGCATTTCACGCTGCCAATCCTGTGCATCTTGCACGGCGTCAGAAGGGGTAATGCGCGCCATCTCAGTTGCCAAGTTCACACTCACATCGACCACAGTGCCTTGCTTTTTAAGCGCTCTTTCAACCCGGCCAACACACGACGCGCATGTCATGCCACCAACGCCAATATCAAAAGCGTCCAGAACTGGGGGTGCGGTGTTGGGTGAGGCCATCTTTAACTTGAACTTTCTACAATACGCCGACTCTACAAACTGCAGTGTAGCGGGTACATCAGCAACTGACATAGCCCCTCCACCATAAGACCTCGCTGAACCAAAAGGACAACCAAACTTGGCGCCCACAACTTGTAACCGACGCTGCTAAACTTCAACAATGCCCACGCCACTGCGCAAACTGCTGTTCTGCCTATTTATAACCATTGCGCTTGCTTCACAAGGCATTGCAGGTGCGGTCATGTCTGTACAAATGGCTGGCGCCGTGAACGGTCACGGCGACATGCGCAATACAGCTCAGATGTCACACCAGACGCCTGTGCAGGTTGCAACCACCAGCCATGCCAGTGACCATGCCGCGCATCACATCACAGACGCAAGCTTGGAACATGCCAACACGGCAGATACAACGCCAGCAACTGCACACCTAGCAACCACAGCGCCGGACCACGAATCGCACTTCAAGTGCGCTGCTTGTCTGTTCTTTTGCAGCGGCGTATCAACGCCGTATGACACCAGCAATGTGGCGCAAGCGCACACCCCGTTTGATGTGCCCATGTGGGTCACACCAAACTTACAAGACGTCCCGCCGTCTGGTCTGTTCAGGCCACCACAAACACCTCTAGCTTAATTCCCAACTGACCCCATCGAGACGACTGGGTTAGATGTTTTAAGCGCGCTGCCTTACACCGTGGTGCGCATTGCTATACAGAGGTTTCCTATGACTTTTTACATTCGCTACGGGCTAACAGCTCGGGCATGGCCGCAGCTTGGCCTATTGGGCGCACTGGCTTTTGTAGGTGCGGCACAAGCGCAGCAAGTCCCCGCGGCGCCGGCAACGCCATCACCCGTCTCACTGGTGTCTTACAGTTCGGCGTTTGATCACTACCCAAAACAAGGGGATGCGCCAGCCACCGATTGGAAGCTGGCCAACGACGTTGTTGCACAAAAAGGCGGTTGGCGCGCCTATGCCAAAGAAGCTCAAGACACTAAAAATGCCGCCAAGGCTGCGCCGGCCACGGCCACACCAACACAGCCAGGAGGTCAGCAATGATTGGCAGACCATTACAACTAGCCGCCATCGGCGGCTTTAGCTTGGCTGTGCTTGGCTGTGCCAGTGTCTCGCCTGACGGTGTTGTAGGCGCCGTGAACACCACACTGGGCAAGGCCAATCCGGTACAAGCACAGCTGCTGACCAGCGCTGAGGCACAAGCCGGCGCAAACACCAAAGCCAACGCATTGTTGTTGAATGAACTAAGCCAAGCTGGCGCGGTTCAGCTGGCCATGCTCAACAGCCCAGATATGCAGGCCATGCTGGCCAGCGGTGTGGCCAGTGCAGCGAATGCGGCTCAAGGCGGGCGCATTGCCAACCCAACGTTGTCATTTGAGCGCATGCACGCCACCGGTGAGCTTGAACTGGCGAGGGCCTTGTCGTTTGGTTTGTTGGACTTGCTGACGCTGCCTCAGCGTCAAGCTGTCGCCAAGCTCAACGTGGACAAGGTGCAGCTACAACTGGCGCAACAACTGGTACGCCAACTGTCAGATGTGAAGTTGGCTTGGGTGGGTGCAATTGCCGCCAACCAGCGCCTGTTGTATGCCCAACAAGTGCAGCGCAGCGCCAATGCCAGTGCTGAGTTGGCGAAGCGTTTAAAAGCGGTGGGCAACTTCAGCTGGCTGCAGCAAGCCAGTCAACAGCAGTTTGCCAGTGATGCGGCCATTCAACTGGCCACGGCACAACACACCAACATCTCAGCAACCCAGCACTTGGTCCGCTTGCTTGGCTTGAGTACCAGTCAAGAGGCGCTCATGCGTTTGCCCAAGAGGCTACCCAGCATTCCAAAGCAAACCTTGTCGCCTGAAGACATCAGCGCCGTTGCCATGGATACCCGCTTAGACGTACAGCTGGCCAAACTTGATGTGACACGCTTACTGGGCAGCAACACGCTTGCTCAAATTGACAGCTTCACCGATGTGGAATGGGGCATTCGTGGCGTTGACAAAAAAGACACTGCTGACGGCAGCGTCAGCCAATCGAACGGCTTTGAAGTTGCCATTCGTTTGCCCATATTTGACTGGGGTGACAACAAGCGCGTGGCGCTGAGTGCCAACAGCTTGATGGCGGCAAAGAACTACGAGTCCACCATGCTCAATGCCAGCTCTGAGCTGCGGGTTAGTTACTCCGCGTACAGAACCGCCTACGACTTGGCGGCGCACTATCAAAACGAGGTTATTCCCATGCGGGCACGCATGGCTGAAGAGAACCAGTACAGCTACAACGGCATGCTCATCAGCGTGTTTGAGCTGCTGGCCGACGCGAGGCAACAAGTCGCTGCCGTGACGCAGTCACTCAACGCCGTTGAACAATTTTGGGCCAGCGAAGCCGCACTTCAAAACAGCTTATTGGGTGCGCCCAGTGCCGCGGTTTCTGTAAGTGCCGCCTCTGCGCAAGCCGACTCACCAGGACATTAACCATGACAACCAATACAGACACACTCGCCCGCCAAAGACGGCGATTTTTAACCCTCGCAGGCGTTGGTGCAGGTGCGGTTGCAGCCAGCACTGTTAGCCCAGTGGCCATGGCCGCACTGCCTGAGCTGGTGTCACACGACAGTGTGGACACCGCGGCACTGTTGTTCCCAGCGTCTGGCAGGCCTTATGACCCTGTCACCACCCTCAACGGCTGGTCGCTGCCATGGCGCATGAACAACGGTGTCAAAGAGTTTCACTTGGTTGCAGAGCCTGTTGTGAGAGAGATGGCGCCAGGTTTTACTGCCCACTTGTGGGGTTATAACGGCCAGTCACCTGGACCCACCATTGAGGTTGTAGAGGGTGACAAGATTCGCTTGTTTGTGACCAACCGCTTACCCGAGCACACCAGCGTGCATTGGCATGGCCAGCGCTTGCCCAATGGCATGGACGGTGTAACCGGCTTGAACCAGCCAGCCATAGGACCCGGTAAAACCTTTGTGTATGAGTTTGTAGCGCGCCGCCCGGGCACATTCATGTACCACCCACATGCCGATGAAATGACGCAAATGGCCATGGGCATGATGGGCTCTTGGGTCACACACCCCAAGCAGTACAGCAACAACATTGGCAAGGTGGACAGAGACTTCTGTTTCTTGCTCAACGCCTACGACGTTGAGCCCGGCAGCGCCACGCCAAAAATCATGACCATGCTTAACTTTAACCTGTGGTCTTGGAACAGCCGCTTGTTTCCCGGCATCGACTCCTTCAACGTCAAGCTGGGCGACAAGGTTCGCATGCGCATTGGTAACTTGACCATGACCAACCATCCCATACACATACATGGCCATGAGTTTGAAGTCACAGGAACAGACGGCGGACCCACCCCCAGTGGCTCACGCTGGCCCGAAGTGACCACGGATATTGCTGTTGGGCAAATGCGCCAAATTGAGTTTGTGGCCGATGAGCTGGGCGACTGGGCCGCGCACTGCCACAAAAGCCACCACACCATGAATGCCATGGGTCACGACATACCCACCATGATTGGCGCCGACCACTCTGGACTTGCGGCACAAATCCAAGAGTTGGTACCGGAGTACATGGTGATGGGTGAACGGGGCATGTCCGATATGACCGAGATGACCATGCCCATACCTGACAACACCGCACCCATGATGACTGGGGACGGCCCCTTTGGCTCGGTGGAGATGGGCGGCATGTTCAGTGTTTTAAAAGTCAGGCGCGACCAGCCCAAACAGAGCAACGTCAACCCGGGCTGGTTTAAACATCCCGCAGGCACTGTCGCTTACGAGTTCAAAGGCGAGGTTGGCGAACCAAAGCGCTCAAGCGCAGGTGGCTCATCGGCTATGCCCATGAAGAACGGCGTAACCACTGAGGTACGCGTAAAAAAACCAACATCCCACAAGCATTAACCAAAAAAATACCAACCACCAACTCTATCTTTAAAGGAATCATCATCATGAACAACACACGCTCAATGTTCAATACGTCTTCTCTTGTCGCGGCAGCCTTGTGTTTTGCCGCTTTTAGCGCCCAGGCTGGCGGCACACATGCCGACAACCATGGCCACAGCGAATCAACCATTGGCAAGCCCGCCAAGATGAGCCAAGTCACCAAAACCATCACGGTAGACATGGGCGACGACATGCGCTTTACACCTGAAAAGATCAACGTGCGCAAGGGCGACGTGGTGCATTTTATTGTGAAGAACAGCGGCAAGGTCAAGCACGAAATGGTGCTTGGCACACCCAAGGAGCTGGCGGCCCATTACAAACAAATGTTGAAGTTCCCAGGCATGGTGCATGAAGACCCACAAACAGCCTCTGTTGCACCGGGCCAGTCGGGTGACATTGTTTGGGCATTTACTAACAGCGGTATTGTGGACTTTGCTTGCTTGCAACCTGGCCACTTCGACGCCGGTATGAAGGGCCAATTCAGCGTTGCCAAATAAGCACACAGCTTTTTAACCATTACACACAGCCGGCTTGTTAACCGGCTTGAACAACCCATTAAAGGAATACAACATGTTTATCAAACACCTGATTGCAATGACTGCCATCATTTTTTCAACGGCTGTTTTTGCAAATGACGTCGTGATGACGTCGGGAGAAATAAAGCGCATAGACACGGCCCACAACAAACTCACCATCAAGCACGGGGAAATAGCGAACCTGGACATGCCCGGGATGACCATGGTGTTTGAGGTTGCAGACAACGCCATAATCGACGCTGTAAAAAAAGGGGACAAGGTTTTATTTCACGTTGAAATGGACGGCCAACGCATGGTCATCAAAACATTAACCGTTCAACCCTAATACCTGACGCGTGACTGCACACCCCAATACGGTGTGTAGCCATCCATTGAAAGCTCTTATGACAACCATCACACTCACCATAGACGGTATGACTTGTGTGCATTGTGAAAAAGCCGTGCTAAAGGCTATTAAATCCATCGATGCGCAGGCGCAACCAACCATAAACAGACCGGCTGGTACTGCCTGTATAACCAGCGAACAACCACCAGACATGTTTGTTGCAGCAATTGTTAAAGAAGGCTACTCGGCCAGTTTGTAATCGTGTCTGCTCACACACATCAGCACAAATTTAGACTGCACGTATCGGTATGGCTTGCACTGCATGCCCGCAACCACATGCCGGCATACAAGCTTATAACCAGTCGCAAGTAAGTGCGATGAACATGGCACACTGAAACCTATGTTCCTGATTACCTTATCTGAAGTTCAAATAACAGCTATTCGGGCACAGGGCCCCGGGGGGCAAAACGTTAACAAGGTGTCTACTGCAGTGCACCTCAGATTCTGTATTTCCACATCTTCCTTACCCGATTGTATAAAAGCACGGCTACTGGCACTGAACGACCACCGTATCACCAGTGGTGGTGTCATTGTTATCAAAGCTCAAATCAGTAGAAGCTTGGCACACAATAAAGCCGATGCATTGCTTCGACTTCAAGCGCTTGTCAACAGCGCAGCAACGGCTGCCAAGCACAGAAAAGCGACACGGCCTAGCTTTGGATCGCAGCGCAAACGCATCGACTCGAAAGTTAACCGCGGCAAAATTAAAATGTCACGAACCAAGGTAACAGGCAGTGAGTAGCTGGTCATATCAACATTTTTTATTCAAATTTTAAAATTTTTTTGTGTGTATAAACCTGTGTACTGTTTGCTAACAACTGAGTGGTTATCCACAAGCATCCGGGACTTTCAACAGTTATTAATGATTCATCCACGGCCGTTCTGGTAGCTATCCTTACAGTTATGCTTGATACAACTGCTTGTATTGATTCGAATATTTGAACTTATCAACACACCAGCAGCTCCTCTACTACTACTACTATATTTAAATAAAGAATTAAGAGAATAAGACAGAACAACTTTTTTGAATCACAAAATAATCAGAGCAAGGCGGGCAGCCCTGCGCACAACTATCACTGCTAAGATGAGCCTCATCGACACGCTAACGGTGTTATTTTCTATT
>CALBWZ010000437.1 GCA_937893415.1 uncultured Comamonadaceae bacterium
GTCTTGCTGGCTGCATAGTAACGCAGGGTTTGCAAGCGCGAGGCTAGGCGCAGCATGACCACGCGCAAGTCTTTAGAAAATGCCAACAGCATTTTGCGAACGTTCTCGGTGTTGTTGACCGCCAAAGAAGCCGTCAAGTCATTGCCGGGTACAGGGCTACCAGACGGCGTTCTGAGACGGGCTTGTCGTTGCAAGTGAATGAGCTTATTGACCTCAACCGCTAGGTCGGCATAGCTGTCGCCAAAGGCCCGGGCTATAACTTCTTTGGGTCGCTGCAAATGGGCGCATGCATACACCAAATACGCAGCAGCTTGCATGTCTTGAGAGCCACCAATAGTTCGCAAAATGGCAGCGACCGCATCGGCATGTGCCAGCACGTTTTCGCCTGATGCCATGCACTCATTGGTCAACAACGGATGTGAAAATGCTCGGGCACGAGCCAGGGCATCGTCTGTGGGCTGCTCAAAAGCCAAGTCAGCTGCAGCAACAATAGCCGCGTTGTGTGCGCCGCCAGTTGATGGCTCTTGGACGTCAGCGACCGGGTTCATGCGAGGTCAATCAGAAAAGTGCGAACAGCTTGTTGCTGGTCAGCGGCTATGAGCGTTGGCGCATGACCAACCCCGCTGAATTGCACCAATGTAGCCTTGGGTCCACGCAAAGTCATGGAGAGGGCTGTGTCTTGACTTAGCAAGTCAGACTGCGCACCGCGCAACAGCAAGGTGGGTGCGGAAATGGCGTCATAAGCTGCCCATAAAACGGTCTCACCTTGCGTCACCAACTCACGGGCTCCAGGTTGACCGAGCGCTTGAAAAGTTTGTCCAATGGCCGGGTCGTAGTGCAACACAAATCCGTCCTCTTTGTGCTTCAACATGGGCTTTGACAGCGCCAACCACTGTGCAGTGGTGTGCGGACCAAAGCCTTGCGAGGCAGCCCACATGGCATTGGCTGCCTCTTCAATGGTTTTGAATTGTAGTGACTTGCCCACATAGTCACCTATGCGAGACAAGCCCTCAAAATCCAATGAAGGCCCCACATCGTTGAGTACCAACTTGCGTATGGGCAATGCCAGCGCGCCACTTGCTAGTGATGCCACGGCCATGCCAATTAAGCCGCCCATGCTGGTACCGACCCAGTCGAGGCTGGTCGCGCCGTGTTTACTAAGGAGCTGGGCGATTAAAGCCACGTGGTCTGCACCGTAAGTGGGTACCGCATATTGTGTGGGCTCGGCCAGCCAATCGCTGCGGCCTCGTCCCACCACGTCAGTACAGACAACCGTGCAGAACATGGCCAAAGACTTGGCCAACTCGTCGAAGTCTCGCCCTTGACGCGTCAGCCCATGCACACACAGCACCACATGCTGCGGGTTGGCACACTGTGGGGCTTGCCACAGCCAATAGGCCATGCGGTGCATGTCGCCTGTGATTGATGCGCCAGGTAAGTTCTCTACAAACAGTAATTCAGGTTTCAACGCCATGCCTTTTCAGTGGGGATAATGTCTGTGTCTGGCGCCAGTTTTTGGCCTCGACGTTGTTTATATAGTAATGGAATAGGAGGCTTACATGGCTCATAACGCGCATTCTCTGACGGGCAAAACGGCTTTGATAACTGGCTCAACCAGCGGTATTGGTTTGGGTATCGCTAAAAAACTCGCAGCCCAAGGCTGTAACATCATGTTGAACGGTTTTGGCGACTACCAGTCTGTGCTTGAAGCAATAACGGCGATGAACGTGCAAGTGGATTACCACGGCGCGGATATGGGCAAACCCAGTGACATTGAGAGTCTTATGAACGCCACGGAGAAACGCTTTGGCCGTTGTGACATATTGGTTAACAACGCTGGCATTCAGCATGTCGCGCCTGTTGAGACTTTTCCAACTGAACGTTGGAATGCTGTCATTGCAATCAACCTCAGCAGTGCCTTTCACACCAGCCGCTTGGCATTGCCAGCCATGCAAGCGGCCAACTGGGGACGTATTATCAATATCGCCTCGGTACACGGCTTGGTAGGCTCTGCACAAAAATCAGCTTATGTAGCAGCCAAACACGGTCTTGTGGGTTTGACTAAAGTGACTGCCCTAGAAAATGCAACCAGCGGCGTGACTTGCAACGCTATATGCCCTGGCTGGGTTCTGACACCCTTGGTTCAACAACAAGTCGACGCTAGGGCTCAACAGATGGGCGTTTCCAACGAAGAGGCCAAACGTGGCTTGTTGGCTGACAAAGAGCCGTCGCTGCAGTTCACCACTCCAGAAGAATTGGGCGACTTGGCCGTATTTTTGTGCGGTCCTGCCAGCAACAACATCCGTGGTGTGGCGTGGCAAATGGACGGCGGTTGGTCAGCGCAATAGAACCAAACCGCCGTTTCCCAGCAACAATGCGCTAATGTATGTGGCTGTGGTGAGAGAACTCACCCACCAACAGCACCAGGGCAATGCCTGCAGCCAGCCACAACAGCTGGCCAGCTGAGTCACGCAAACTCACATGGCGTTGCAGTTGGGGGA
>CALBWZ010000438.1 GCA_937893415.1 uncultured Comamonadaceae bacterium
GAACTTTTAAACCTCAACTCCCGCTGGCGCGAGGGTTCTGCAGACCTTCCCTAAGTCTACAGATTCGGTCTTAGCTAAGGGCGATTTAAATTTTGACTGACAACGACCAGAGATTTCTATTTTCTCTAATTTTTTTATTCAATTTAGAGGTATCCAAATAGGCTGCGTAGGGCGACATCAGCACTCACAAGGTAATTCTTTTGCGCATAGCTGATGTCATTAATTTGACAGGTGGATATCTCTAGAATGATGCAAATCACAAATTCATTAATCAGGCTTGTGATCCCACTTCAGTGGGTGCGGCTTAAATCTTTTTTGAGAATTTAATTTACCAAAGGTTAAGAAAGCGCATGGCAGAAGTCTTTGAGACGCCAGATGGCTGCGCTTGAATCTCATGAGATTGAGGTGTGCATTCAATTTGATGTCTTGTTCGCGCAATTTGTTGCGTAGACAACTGTTTCTGTAAGTACTACATGAGCAAAGCAATCGGTGGGTTCAAAATTTTAGACTTTGTACAAGCTCAATCGGCCACCACCTGTTCGCAGTTGTTGGCCTGGCTTGGCCTAGGTGTGATCAAGATCGATCACACAACGCGCGGCATGAACTTCACGGTGGGCAACCCGATCCAAGGCATTTGATGAATCATTTACCCAACAGCATAAACAAGCAAGGCCTGGATAAAAAGGTCATTCCGATTGCCTTACAAGGACAAGCGCAAGTACGCCAAAGAAAACGTGAAGCTCCCAAAGGCCGACGCGTTGACCCCAGGGCGCTGGATGAAGTTCAGTTGCTGTTGGGTAACAGCTCGCGCCAAAGCGATTTGTTGATTGAGCACTTGCATAAAATTCAAGATCGTTTTGGGCACCTTTCGGCTGCGCACTTGGCTGCATTGGCGCAGGAGATGCAGATGGCGCAGGCCAGCGTTTACGAAGTGGCCAGTTTTTACCATCACTTTGACATTGTCAAAGAAGGCGGCCAAGTTCCTGCGCCTTTGACGGTGCGCGTGTGCGATGGCTTGTCTTGCGAGATGGCAGGTGCAAAAGATTTGCTCAACAAATTACCCTCCATTTTGGGCTTGCAAGTGCGCGTCATCGCAGTTCCTTGCATTGGCCGGTGCGAGCAAGCGCCAGCTGCCTTGGTTGGTCAGCACCCAGTTTCCAACGCCAGCTGCGACAGCATCACGAACAAGGTGCATGCAGGTCAGTTCACCCACTTGCCCGAGGCCTACACAGACCGCATAGCTTACGAGTCTGCGGGTGGTTATCAGCTTCTCAAACAGTGCATGGCGGGGGACAAAGAGGTTGACTCCGTTATCCAAATTATGGAGGACGCTAGCCTCAGGGGTCTTGGCGGCGCGGGCTTCCCGACGGGTCGTAAGTGGCGCATCGTCCGCGCAGAAATCGGCCCTCGTTTAATGGCTGTTAACATTGACGAGGGTGAGCCGGGTACTTTCAAAGACCGTGTGTATTTAGAGCGTGATCCACACCGCTTCATTGAGGGCATGCTGATCTCGGCGTGGGCCGTTGGTATTCAGAAAATCTACATTTATCTTCGCGATGAATATCACGGTTGCCGCGCTTTGTTAGAGACTGAGTTGGCAAATCTCAAAGCAAATCCCCCTGCAATGGGTCTGCCCGATATTGAATTGCGCCGAGGCGCGGGGGCTTATATATGTGGCGAAGAGTCGGCCATGATCGAGTCGATTGAAGGCAAGCGCGGCATGCCGAGACTGCGCCCGCCCTATGTGGCGCAGGTAGGCTTGTTTGGTCGTCCTACCTTGGAGCACAATTTTGAAACCCTGTACTGGGTTCGCGAAATTTTAGAAAAAGGTGCAAGCTGGTTTGCCTCGCAAGGGCGCCGTGGCCGTAAAGGCTTGCGCTCGTTCTCGATCTCTGGGCGCGTTAAAAATCCGGGAGTCAAACTCGCGCCTGCGGGTATCACCATCCAAGAACTGATTGACGAGCACTGCGGGGGTATGCAAGAGGGACACACCTTTTACGGCTACTTGCCGGGTGGAGCGTCGGGTGGCATTTTGCCGGCGCACATGAACAGTATCCCTTTAGATTTCGACACCTTACAGGCCTATGGCTGCTTCATTGGCTCGGCCGCTGTGATTGTGCTGTCGGACCATGACAGCGCGGTGCAAGCGGCGCGCAACATGATGAAATTCTTCGAGCACGAGTCGTGCGGCCAATGCACGCCCTGCCGTGTTGGAACAGCCAAAGCTTCGCAATTGATCGGTCAAGCCCAATGGGATGTGACGCTTTTGACTGAGTTGTCGCAAGTTATGCGTGACGCATCAATTTGCGGCTTAGGCCAGGCCGCTCCCAATCCAGTGGAATGCGTGATTAAATACTTTCCTAAAGAGCTCATATGAATGCAGTCACCCGCCAAGCATTGGCCGCCATGGATGTGCCCACAGTCGAGTTTGAACTTAACGGCAAAGCCGTGACAGCTCGCGCCGATGAGACGCTGCTGAGCGTTGCCAAGCGAGAGTGCATTGAGGTGCCGCACCTGTGCTTCAAAGAGGGTCTTCAAGCTGTTGGTAATTGCCGCGCCTGCATGGTGGAGATTGCAGGCGAGCGGGTTTTAGCGCCCTCGTGCTGCCGCGTTGCGAGCAATGGCATGAAAGTTACAACTGATTCTTCGCGGGCGCAGGCTTCACAAAAAATGGTGCTTGAGCTGCTGCAATCCGATATGCCAGAGGCCTCCTATACGCGCCACAACGAGGTCGATCAATGGTCGACAAAAATGGGGCTTGGCAAGCCTCGGTTTGAGGCCCGCGCTCAGGTTGCACGCGATTTGAGCCACCCCGCCATTGCTGTCAATTTAGATGCCTGCATCCAGTGCACCAGATGCCTGCGCGCCTGCCGCGACGAGCAAGTCAACGATGTGATTGGGCTGGCCTTGCGAGGTGCGGAAGTCAAGGTCGTCTTTGACATGGACGACTCTATGGGCGAAAGCACCTGCGTGGCCTGCGGTGAATGCGTGCAGGCCTGCCCCACGGGCGCCTTGATGCCTGCGCGCGAAGCAGCGCTTCAAGTGCCAGACATGCAGGTTAAGTCCGTCTGTCCATACTGTGGTGTTGGCTGCCAATTAACCTATCACGTTAAAGAGAACAAAATTTTATTCGTCCAAGGGCGTGACGGCCCGGCCAACCATGAGCGCTTGTGCGTCAAGGGCCGATACGGGTTTGACTACGCGCACCATCCCCAGCGATTGACCACGCCGTTGATACGGCGAAGCGACGCGCCCAAAAGCGCCGACTTCGTGATGGATCCCAGCCGCGTGATGGACGTGTTTCGTGAGGCTTCATGGGATGAAGCACTTGCTATTGCGGGGGGCAAGTTTGCGCAGCTGCGAGATTCGTTTGGCAAAAAAGCACTGGCCGGATTTGGCTCTGCCAAATGCAGCAACGAAGAGGCTTATCTGTTTCAAAAGTTGGTGCGTACAGGCTTTGGCAGTAACAATGTTGACCACTGCACTCGCGTGTGTCACGCCTCTTCCGTGGTGGCTTTGCTTGAGGGCATTGGCTCAGGGGCTGTCTCCAATCCGGTGATGGATGTGACGCACTCCGAGGTGGCCATCATCATTGGTGCCAATCCTGCGGTGAACCACCCGGTGGCGGCCACGTGGATCAAAAACGCTGTTAAAACGGGCACGAAGCTCATCTTGATGGACCCACGCCGTTCAGACTTAAGCCGCCTGGCCCACCGCCACTTGCAGTTCAAGCCTGATACCGATGTGGCTTTGCTAAACGCCATGATGCATGTGATTGTCCATGAGAATTTGGTCGACGAAGAGTTCATTGAAAAACGAACAGAAAACTACGCCGCACTCAAAGCCAACGTGCGGGGCTACAGCCCTGAGAAAATGGCTCCTATTTGCGGCATTGACGCTGAGACTATTCGTTACACCGCTCGGCTTTATGCCAACTCCAAAGCCTCCATCATTTTGTGGGGCATGGGGG
>CALBWZ010000439.1 GCA_937893415.1 uncultured Comamonadaceae bacterium
TCGCGCTATGTGTGCAAACGCATCGCCGGGCGTCATGGCTGGCGTGTGGTCGCTCAGGTACATGTCAGTTGTGACGCGCGCGATGTCGTGTTTGGCATACATGGCATGCAGGTGTTGGCACAAGTCGCCCAGGCCCATGCGTTCGTACTTTTTGTTGGCTTTTGAAAATTCCGGCAAAATCTTCCACATAGGCTGGTTGCGATCGTAATCGTCTTTGAACTGTTGCAAAGCAGTCAACAACGTGTTCCATCGGCCTTTGGTTATGCCAATGGTGAACATGATGAAAAAGCTGTACAAGCCCGTTTTTTCAACCACCACGCCGTGCTCGGCCAAGAACTTGGTCACTATAGATGCGGGTATGCCTGTCTCTGCAAAGGTGCCGTCTACGTCGAGGCCTGGCGTGACGATGGTGGCCTTGATGGGGTCCAACATGTTGAAGCCGTCAGCCAAGTCGCCGAAGCCGTGCCAGTTGTTGTCCTTACCCATTCCCAGCACCCAGTCAGATGGCTCACCGATGCCCTCGTCTGTGTCGTCCGATAACTCGTTGACTTTGGGACCCCAAACTTTAAACCACCAGTCTTGGTTGCCATAGTCTTTGGCCACTTTGCGCATGGCGCGCCTAAAGTCTAGACACTCCAAAATACTCTCTTCCACCAATGCGGTGCCCGCTGGGGGCTCCATCATGGCAGCGGCCACATCACAGCTGGCAATAATGGCATATTGCGGTGATGTCGAGGTGTGCATCAGGTAAGCCTCGTTGAACAAGTGCGTATCCAATTTCACCGTTTTAGAATCTTGGACCAACACATGGCTGGCTTGGCTGATACCTGCTAGCAGCTTGTGCAATGACTGGGTGACATACACGACGGCGTGCTCTGGACGCTCGCGGTTTTTACCCATCGCGTGGTAAGTGCCATAGAACGGGTGAAAGGCAGCATGGGGCAACCACGCTTCGTCAAAGTGCAAGTTGGTGACGTAACCGTCCAACATGCCCTTGATGGTTTCGGTGTTGTACAGCACACCGTCGTAGGTGCTTTGTGTGAGTGTTAAAACACGGGGTTCGACCGTATCAGCGTCGTAGTCTTTGAGCAGTGGGTTGTTGCGAATTTTTTCGCGAATGGTTTCAGGTTCAAACTCACTTTGCGCAATCGGGCCAATAATGCCGTAGTGGTTGCGGGTGGGCTTAAGAAATACGGGGATAGCGCCAGTCATGATGATGGCGTGCAGCACGGATTTGTGACAATTGCGGTCAACCACCACCACATCGCCTGGTGCAACCGTGTGGTGCCACACCATTTTGTTGCTGGTGCTGGTGCCGTTGGTTACAAAAAAGCAATGGTCAGCATTAAAAATACGCGCAGCGTTGCGCTCACTTTCGGCAATTGGTCCGGTATGGTCAAGCAACTGGCCCAACTCCTCAACCGCATTACACACATCGGCGCGCAGCATGTTTTCGCCAAAAAACTGGTGGAACATCTGACCTACTGGTGACTTTAAAAACGCCACACCACCTGAGTGTCCTGGGCAGTGCCATGAGTAAGAGCCATCTTCTGCATAGTCCAGCAAAGCCTTAAAGAACGGCGGCTGAATACCTTCAAGGTAGCTTTTGGCCTCGCGGATAATGTGACGTGCCACAAACTCAGGCGTGTCTTCGAACATGTGAATAAAGCCATGCAACTCGCGCAACACGTCATTGGGGATATGGCGTGAGGTTTTGGTCTCGCCATGCACATAAATCGGCACATCGGCATTTTTACGGCGTACGACCTCAATAAAGCCTCGCAGCCGCTCAACGGCGGGGTCAATATCAGGGCCTTGCGTGACTTCTTCATCGTCAATGGACAAAATGAATGCGCTGGCCCTGCTTTGCTGTTGGGCAAACTGGCTTAAATCACCATAACTGGTAACACCCAGCACCTCGACCCCCTCGCTCTCTATGGCTTGAGCCAAGGCGCGAATACCTAGGCCGGACGTATTCTCCGAGCGAAAGTCTTCATCAATGATGACAATGGGGAAGCGAAATTTCATGTGTTTATCCGTAGGGTAATCAAACCAACTAAGGAGTGTAAAGAACTGAGACAGCCCTGCACGGCAGTGGACTCATTAATCATACATACTGTGGTTAACAACTAACACTGAATAGAAGGCTGACGTTATGGGTATTACAGGGTGGTGGTGGATCGCATTTTTCGTCTTGGTCGGCGCTGAACTGATCACGGGCACGTTTTACCTGCTTATGGCAGCTTTGGGCGTGGCAGCAGCAGCGCTGCTGAGCCACGCTGACACGACGTTGGCGCAGCAAGTTGCAATCGCCGCCGTCATATCATCAGGTTCTGTGGCGTTTTGGCACTTTTCACGCATTCACCGGCGTAACTCCCAACATGCGACCTTAGATGCCGTTAGTGCTATGGATGTTGGCCACACAGTCACCGTCACCGAATGGCGCGACGACACAACAGCCATCGTGCACTACCGCGGTGCAAATTGGACCGCCCTACCCGCTGAACTCTATACGGAACTTCATGTTGGGACCCACCGCATCGTATCTCTGGATGGGGCACGCTTGCGACTGTTACCTGCTACAACAAATAAGCAACCAACTAACCAGCTAACCAGCTAACCAGCTAACACGTAACTTTAACCAAAAGGAAGTCAATTTATGGAAATCACCATCGTATTCGCCGTAGTAGCGATTCTTTTTATCGCACGGTCCATCAAAATAGTGCCACAGCAATCCGCGTGGGTCGTAGAGCGCTTGGGCAAATTTACAGGCTCGTTGCCCGCAGGGTTGAATTTCATCATTCCTTTTTTAGACCGTGTTGCCTACAAACACTCACTCAAAGAAATACCACTTGATGTCCCGAGTCAGGTCTGTATTACCAAAGACAACACACAGTTGGAAGTAGATGGCATTTTGTACTTCCAAGTGACAGACCCACAGCGGGCCAGTTACGGCTCAAGCAACTACATCATGGCCATCACGCAGTTGGCGCAAACCACGCTTCGCAGCGTGATTGGTAAGCTCGAACTTGATAAAACCTTTGAAGAGCGTGAAATCATCAACGCCCAAATTGTGGCGGCCATTGATGACGCTGCACTGAACTGGGGCGTCAAAGTATTGCGCTACGAAATTAAAGATTTAACGCCTCCCACTGAAATTTTGCGTGCCATGCAGGCACAAATCACAGCCGAAAGAGAGAAACGAGCCCTGATTGCCGCCTCCGAGGGGCGCCGTCAAGAGCAAATCAACATCGCTACTGGTGCACGTGAAGCAGCTATTGCGAGGTCAGAGGGTGACAAACAAGCCGCTATCAATACAGCCGAGGGTGAGGCTGCCGCTATATTGACCGTCGCCAATGCTTCAGCTCAGGCCATTGAACGCATAGGATTGGCCATACAACAACCGGGCGGTGTCAACGCTGTACAGCTACAAGTCGCAGAAAAAGCGGTTGAGGCCTACAGCCAGGTGGCGGCTAACTCACAGACCACACTTATAGTGCCCAGCAATATGAGCGAAACAGCGGGCTTGGTAGGCACTGTTATGAAACTGATGCAAGGCTCAAAACCTGTCCAATAACCCCGCAACGTTGACGCCTGTTTCCCTGCTAGAATCGAAGGCTTCGCGGAAAGGTGGATGAGTGGTTTAAGTCGCACGCCTGGAAAGCGTGTGTGGGTTCATAGCCCACCGAGGGTTCGAATCCCTCCTTTTCCGCCAGTTGGCTAATCAAATCAAGCACTTAGGTGCTTTTTTTGTTTCTGCATACCATAAAACATACCAAAAATTTCTTGGTAGAACGCCCTAGTTTTCTATTGGTTGAAAACTGGAATCAAAGATGAAAACCGCGGGCACACTGGGCAGGTCTAAGAATCGGCGAAGTGGCCTGCTTGCGCTGGAGCGACGTCACAACCACAGACGGAGAAATTAAAGATGAGATCCGTTTGC
>CALBWZ010000440.1 GCA_937893415.1 uncultured Comamonadaceae bacterium
GCGGCCAAAGAAAAGGCAGCTAAGGAGCGTGCGGCAGAGGCTGCGGCCAAAGAAAAGGCAGCTAAGGAGCGTGCGGCAGAGGCTGTAGCCAAAGAAAAAGCCGAACAACTTGCTCGCCAAGAAAAGGCCCTCAAGGACAAGCTTCGCCAAGAGCAACTGGCACGTTTAAGCAGCATGGCCGGCACTGCTGGGCAAACCGGTGAAGCCGCAAGAGCCAGCGGCCCTAGCGCCAACTATGCTGGCAAAGTGGTGGGTGCCATCAGACCCAATATTGTGTTCACCGATGTGGTCCAAGGCAACCCGGCCGCTGAAGTCGAGGTGATCACCAACCCTGCGGGTGACATTGTTGGACGCAAGCTGCGCACCTCTAGCGGTTCGCCCGCTTGGGATGACGCGGTGTTGCGCGCCATAGACCGCACTGGCGCCTTGCCGCGCGACACCAATGGGCGGGTACCCTCGCCAATGCTGATTCGCTTTAGACCTAAAGATTGAAGCCCGACATTCGATATGTTGGGTTCAATTGCCCGCGTAAGCGACTTGATCAGGCTGGTATCTCCAGCGCTATTCACCTGCGGCAACACTATATTTACATAACAGATAAACATAAAGCTGCACTTTTGGCTATGCTTGCAGGATTGGGTAATATTGCCCGCATTGCATTGGCCTAAACCACACTTTTACACCATGAAATTCTCCAAAATTATTGGCTGTTTGGCCGCTGCGACTGCCGCCGTTGCCGCTGCGTATTGGTGGGCCCCTGCTTGGCTGCCTGCTTGGCTGCCTGCTTCAATGCAAGCAGCAACAAGCACATCGAAGTCAGGTGAACAAGCCAAGGCAGGTGGTAAAAAAGGGGGCTTTGGTGGGCCAACATCTGTCAATGTGCAAGATGTGGTGCTTGCAGACTTGCCAATTACATTGCAAGCATCAGGCAGTATCGTGGCGCTGCAATCTGTTGTCTTGCGCCCGCAAGTCAGCGCGGTGATTCAGCGCGTGGTGGTTAAAGAGGGTAGTAATGTGGCCGCTGGTGCACTGCTATTTGAGTTAGATACCCGATCTGTACAAGCTGATTTGGCAAAAGCCATGGCACAACTGGCCAAGTCGCAAGCCACAATGGCCGATTTACAGCGCCAGCTTGAACGGGCCAAAGATCTTAAAAGCAAGTCATTTGTTTCGGCCAGCGCGGTTGACAGCGCGCAAAGCCAAGTGAGCGCGCAACAAGCACAAATCGGTGCCGACCAAGCTGGCGTTCGAGCCCAACAAGTGCAGCTCAGTCTTTACCAAGTACGCGCACCATTTGCAGGGCGCATAGGCGCCATCGATGTCAGTCCTGGTGCATTGGTCAGTGCAGGTTCATCGGCTACGCCGCTGGGCACACTCACGCAGTTCGATCCTATTTCTGTGAAATTCTCACTGCCCGAGTCGGCGCTCAGTGCCGTGGTCGGCGCTGGCACTGGACAAGCTGTTGGTGTGCGCTTGGCCAGTAACAACCCAGGTGTGGACACGTCAGAGCACCTTGGCAAACTGACCTTGATTGACAACCTCATCAACCCTGCCACGGGCATGCTAACGCTCAAAGCAACGCTGGCCAACAACAAACAACAGCTATGGCCTGGCCAGTTTGTTGAAATCAGCCTCCGTGTTGCCACGCTAGAAGCCGTAGCGACTGTGGCGCAAAGTGCCATCGTGCTGTCTGATACCGGCGCTAGCGTGTTCGTCATGGACGCTAAGAGCCGCGCGTTGGTAAAACCCATTCAGGTGCTACACGCCATGGGCGACTTGGCTGCTGTATCTGGTTTGGCAACAGGCGATATGGTGGTCACAGACGGTAGGCAAAACGTCAAGCCTGGCGGCATGTTGCGCGCCATGAACAAGCCGAAAAAGAATACCTCCGGCACAGACAGCACAGACGGCACAAACAAAAATGCCGCGACTGGTGAGCGCAAGCCAACGCCCGCCCAATAAAAGAGCGTTATGAACTTAACCGAACTGTTTATTCGCCGTCCTGTCATGACGGTGCTGCTCAACATAGCTTTAATTGCGGTGGGCGCAGCAGCGCTTGGCAGCATCCCCGTTGCGGCCCTGCCGCGCTACGACACGCCCACCATCAACGTATCGGCACGCTTAAGCGGCGCCAGCCCAGAGACCATGGCACGCTCTGTGGCACTGCCACTTGAGAAACAGTTTTCAACCATTGCCGGCGTCAATGCCATTACCTCTACCAGCTCGCTGGGTAGAACTTCCATCACGCTAGAGTTCAACCCCGACAGAGATATAGACGCAGCCGCAGGAGACGTGCAAGCCGCCTTGCTGAGTACCCAACGCTCGTTGCCCTCTGAGATGACTGACTTGCCCAGCTACCGCAAGGTCAATCCGGCAGATGCGCCAATTCTGATCATGGCACTGAGCTCGCCCACACTAAGTCTGACCCAAGTCACCGACTTTGCCGAAAATGTGGTGTCGCCCTCTTTGTCTACCATCGACGGCGTGGCGCAAGTGACTGTGTGGGGTGCCAAGCGTTATGCCGTGCGTGTTCAAGCCAAACCTGAAGAGCTCGCTGTACGCGGCTTGACACTGGATGACGTGGCCAATGCCATACGCGCCACAAACGCCAACTCACCCATGGGGCAAATTGTGGGGCGCAACCAAACGCTCATTATTGAGGCCAACACGCAACTTAAGAGCGCAGCGCAATTTCGCGAGCTGATTGTGACGGTGCGCAACGGCACGCCAATTTACTTACGAGACGTCGCCCTCATACGTGATGGCTCAGAAAACGAGACCTCACTGAGCCGCTACAACGGCACACCATCCATTATTTTGGCCGTGCAACGCCAACCAGACGCCAACACAGTGGCCGTTATAGAAGGCATTTATGCGGCTATACCCAAGCTGCAAGAGCAGCTACCCAGCGACGTCAAACTCAACACACTGAATGACCGGGGCGTATCGATACGCGACGCCTTAAACGACATTTACTTCACACTGGCAC
>CALBWZ010000441.1 GCA_937893415.1 uncultured Comamonadaceae bacterium
CATCATCACGATTACCGATCGTCAGGGCAATGCGTTGTCTTGGGCGTCATCCGGTGGTCAAGGTTTCAAGGGTTCACGTAAATCCACCCCATTTGCAGCTCAAGTTGCATCTGAGGTGGCAGGCCGTGCAGCCATTGAACAAGGTATCAAGAATCTCGATGTTGAAATCAAGGGCCCAGGTCCTGGTCGCGAGTCTTCAGTGCGTGCACTAGGCGCATTGGGCATTCGCATCAACTCAATTGCAGATGTGACGCCAATACCGCACAACGGTTGTCGTCCACAAAAGCGTCGTCGCATCTAATCGTAGCGATTAGTTGTAAAACGCTTTCCCCAAGAGGTGCTTCAGTTGAAGCACCTTTTCGTTTTGAAGCCCACCGCTGCTGACAAATTGCATGCAGCTCCTACCGAGATGCCCAAAGGCCTTGGTAGCAGATTACCAAAGGACACACTGTGGCACGTTACCTAGGCCCAAAAGCCAAACTTTCACGCCGTGAAGGTACTGACTTGTTGTTAAAGAGTGCGCGTCGCTCTTTTGCTGACAAGGTTAAATTCGACTCGAAGCCTGGCCAACACGGTCGGACTTCAGGTCAGCGTACGTCAGACTATGGTTTGCAGTTGCGTGAAAAGCAAAAAGTAAAACGTATGTATGGTGTGTTGGAACGTCAGTTCCGCCGTTATTTTGCCGAAGCGGACCGCCGCCGCGGTAACACGGGTGCCAATTTATTGACGTTGCTTGAGTCACGCTTAGACAACGTTGTGTTTCGTATGGGCTTTGCGTCAACCCGTGCTGAAGCGCGTCAATTGGTATCGCACAAGGCCATGACCGTTAACGGTCAATCTGTCAACATCCCTTCTTACTTGGTTAAAGCTGCTGATGTGATCGCTGTGCGCGAAAAATCAAAAGCACAGGTCAGAATTTTAGAAGCTTTAGAGCTGGCAAAGTCTGCTGGTTTCCCAGCTTGGGTTGAAGTTGCTGGTGATAAGTTACAAGGCGTGTTTAAGAAATTCCCAGACCGCGACGAGTTTGCTGGCGACGTCAACGAATCGTTGATTGTTGAATTGTATTCACGTTAATCTCACTGATTCCCACGCCCCCGCACAGCGCGCATACGTTTGTGCGGGATCACTTCGTCGGCCTTATCGGTGTAACGAACCGAGGGTATTGAAGGAAGTTTCATGCTAAATCTATTGCTTAAGCCAAAATCTATTCATGTTGAGGCCGATGGCCTCAACCGCGCCAAGGTTACCTTGGAGCCTTTTGAGCGTGGTTACGGCCACACATTGGGCAATGCACTGCGTCGTATCCTTTTGTCATCTATGGTTGGACATGCGCCGACTGAAGTTACGATCGCAGGTGTTGTGCACGAGTATTCGACCATTGACGGCGTTCAAGAGGATGTTGTTAACTTGTTGCTCAACCTAAAAGGTGTTGTTTTCAAACTGGAAAGTCGTGATGAAGTCACACTCAGTTTGCGTAAAGATGGCGAAGGTGTTGTGACAGCTGCGGATATACAGACGCCGCACGATGTCACCATCATCAACCCTGACCATGTCATTGCGACGTTGAGTGCTGGTGCCAAGTTAGACATGCAGATCAAGGTTGAAAAAGGCCGTGGTTACGTACCAGGATCTATGCGTCGCTACGACGATCAATTGCGCTCAATTGGTCGGATTGTATTAGATGCATCCTTTTCACCAGTCAGCCGAGTCAGTTACACGGTTGAAAGTGCGCGCGTTGAACAACGTACTGATTTAGACAAGCTGGTTATTGAGATTGAAACCAATGGCGCTATTGCGCCGGAAGATGCGGTTCGTGCTTCTGCCAAAATTTTGGTTGATCAACTCGCCTCTTTTGCTCAACTCGAAGGTGGTATTGGTGGTTTAGATGTGGGTACCGGCGGTTCAGATACCAGCGGCTCTGCATTCGATCCAATACTGTTGCGTCCAGTTGACGAGCTTGAGTTGACAGTACGCTCTGCGAATTGCTTGAAGGCTGAGAACATCTATTACATTGGTGACTTGATCCAGCGTTCAGAAAACGAGCTGTTAAAGACACCAAATTTAGGTCGCAAGTCACTCAATGAAATCAAAGAGGTGTTGATGTCGCGTGGCTTAAATTTAGGCGCAAAACTCGATAACTGGCCGCATGCCGGTTTGGACAAGCACTAATTAATATTCGCTTCGGTCTTGTGATCGATGCAGTCTGCACCAGTACCTGATACGGCTGGCGCAATAACACGCAAAGGAAAATAAAATGCGTCACGGACACGGTCTACGTAAACTTAATCGCACCAGCAGTCACCGACTTGCTATGTTGCGCAACATGATGAATTCGTTGCTCACGCATGAAACCATCAAGACAACGCTGCCTAAAGCAAAGACTTTGCGCCGTGTGGTCGAACCCATGATCACACTTGCTAAAAAGCCATCGTTGGCAAATCGCCGTTTGGCATTCGACCGCTTACGCGACCGTGATGTCGTGGTGAAATTGTTCAACGAACTGGGCCCACGCTTTGCTGCACGTCCAGGTGGTTACACGCGCATTTTGAAGATGGGTTTTCGCGATGGCGACAACGCACCTATGGCGTTGGTCCAATTGGTGGATAAAACTGAAAATACAGACGGTATCGCTGAATAAGCGTGCTAGAATACTAGCTTGACGCGCGGTGGAGCAGCCTGGTAGCTCGTTGGGCTCATAACCCAAAGGTCGCAAGTTCAAATCTTGCCCGCGCAACCAACTATGTAAAGTAATTAGTGCAAACTAATTTACTTTGATTTACTTAAAAGCCCACATGTAGTGGGCTTTTTTGTTTCTTGAAGTTAGTTACATTGATGGTATCTAACTATAAATTTAAACAACCCGGTCAAGGCTGCGCAACCTTTCCGGCAAGCCACCTAAATCTCAGGTGTGGCCGTGTGATGCATGATGCAAGTGCCTTGCATTGAGCTTTATCCAGTGCGCTTTTTCAAATACTCGTTGCTGACCCGTAGGCGTCGTCAATCGCCCCAGCAAGTGGGGACCATGCTGTCGCATTTCTCTGATTTTCTGGTGCTGAGTGCATGTGCTATCAATGAGGCGCAAAGTCTGATTCAGTGGCTAGGACAGATGGACTTCAAAGCGATCTGCGTAGCTGGCATTAGCAAAGGCGGTTACCTTGCAACAGTGGCAGGGTTGCGTTCCCCAGACGCCGTTCGTATCGTCTCAGTTGTTGCGCCGCATAGTGGCGTAGCGGTTTTACTCGAAGGCTTACTAGGGCGTTTATGTGATTGGGATTTGCTCCCAAAAAGCAGAGGCCAATCTAAGCCGGTGCGACAGCATATGGCCGAAGTGTTCGACCGCACCAGTCTCGAACGTCGCCCCCTACCAAGCGTAGCAAGACGCTTGATCGTAATCGGAGCAACCAATGACCGTTACGTTCCAGCAAGTTCCCATCTACTGATGCAGTCCCATTGGGGTGATTGCGCTGATTACAGGTGGCTGCCTGGTGGCCACGTGAGCAGCATCGCAGAGCCTGGCCACGTGGTTGATGCCATCACCGA
>CALBWZ010000442.1 GCA_937893415.1 uncultured Comamonadaceae bacterium
GCGTCTCTAAAGCTGAAGCGCTACGCTGCTCTGCAAACATAGGGTAAACACTTAGTCTGGCGGCGCGTCAGCGATGCAGGGCTTGGGCCAAAGGATTGATCTCATTGACTGGTGCTCCCCGCGCATAGGCTTCAATGGTTGCAAATGCCGCGGCATAGTCGCTGTCGAGCGTGCCAATTTCAACGGCACCAATGTGCGGTGTGGACAAGCAGTTTTCCAAACGCACCAAGGTGTGGCCGGGTGCCGGGGGCTCGGTATCGAACACATCGACAGCAGCCGAGCCAGGTCGCCCACGGTTGAGTGCACCCATTAAAGCGTCGGTTTCTATCAGGCCTGCGTTGGTGGTGTTAACGAGCAAGGCGCTGGGTTTCATGCGACTGAGGTCTGCCAAACTGAGCAGGGCTGCTTGGCCCTTGCTGTAGGTCGGGTGCAGTGTCAACACATCGCTGATGTCAAGGATCGACTCTTTGCTGGTAGCAACTTCAAAGCCGTTTTGTGCGGCATAAGCACGCGCTTGGGCATTGCCCCACACCAACACGCGCATGCCAAATGCCCGGCCAAAACCCGCGACCAAGTGACCAACGCTGGTGTGTTGTTGAGCCAGGTCATCGGACCACAGGCCCAGCACCTTACCGCGAAGTAGACTGCCTATGCAAAAGTTGGTGGGCATGGCCTGCGCTTTCATGCCGGATTGCTGCCACGCACCATGCTTGAGGTGCGCGATATATTGCGGAATCCGCCTGGTACTGGACAGGATGAGTCCCCATGTCAGCTCTGCTATGGCATGCGGTGCACCTGTCCCGCCCACCACTAAAATTCCGCGTTCAGTGCATGCGTCGATGTCGATGTTGTCGTGACTAGGACCTGTTTGAACTACGAGGCGGAGTTTGGGCAGTTTGTCGATGAGTGGGCGGGTAATGCTGGTTCGCTGGTGGGTGAGGACAACCACTTCGGCGTCTCGCAAACGAATGGCCAATTGGCCCACGCCTTTAACGTTGTTGGTGTAGACCTTGGCCGTGTGGGTGTCGAGCAATGTGGCGCAGGGTAACTTGCGGATGGTGTCTTGGAAGTCATCAAGAATTACGATATTCATAGACCATATTGTGCCTGCGAGTGGGGGGCATCTAGGTCGGTGGTGTGTGAAAAACAGCTAAAAAAAAGCCTCGGAGTGACTCGAGGCTGTTAAAACTGCGCAGAGCGAAAACGATTTAGATCAACAGCTAAGAACTGCTTGTTAAGCACAGGCTTCAAGTGCGGCCATGCGGTTGAGTTCAGCACACACGTCTGCCAACCGACCGGTCAATACCATTCGCCCAGCAACCGGTGTTTGTCCGCCAATGCTGCGCATGCGCACCTTGCTTGCCAATTCAATACCAGGCCCAACGGGGCTGTTGGCAGCTTGCAGGCTGTTGACACCGTGCGAGCCAAAACGAGGTGCAACGGCCATGTGTGGCAACCGGTTAGTGTTGGTTGGAAAGGCAATAACGTTGTCAGAAGCGGTTTGAGCAAAAAATGGGGTCATGGCTAAATCCTGTAGCTTGGACTGCGCAACAGATGCACAGCGTTGGTCAATGGGGGTGTGGGGTCGCTTATTTCCGAACTTTTTTTGGCTGTTTTTAGTTCAGTACGGTGTTGCGTATCAGGCCAACGGCTAGGCCTTCTATGTCAAACGGTTCGTTTGGCTGCACCACAATGGTGGAGAAATCTGGGTTTTCAGCGCGCAGTTCAATGTGGTTTGCCTGTTTGAAAAAACGCTTCACGGTGACTTCATCACCCAAGCGCGCCACAATGATTTGGCCGTTGCGTGCCTCACGTGCGGTTTGAACCGCTAGCAAGTCGCCGTCCAAGATGCCCGCGTCGCGCATGGACATACCCCGTACCTTGAGCAAGTAGTCGGGCTGTTTTTGAAACAGGGTGGTTTCGAGTTGGTAGCTTTGTTCAACGTGCTCTTGGGCCAAAATTGGTGACCCAGCTGCAACGCGGCCGACCAGTGGCAGCATGAATTGGTTGAAGCCACTGATGGGTAGCATCAGTTGGCGGTCAAGCTGGTCGTTGATGTTGCGCAAGTCGCTTGACCGAAGCCGTATACCGCGTGAGGTACCGCTGACCAACTCAATAACGCCTTTGCGCGCCAAGGCTTGCAAGTGTTCTTCTGCGGCATTGGCCGACTTGAAGCCCAACTCCCTAGCGATCTCAGCGCGGGTTGGCGGCGCCCCCGTTTGTGCAATGGCCCGCTGAATGAGCTCAAAAATTTGCTGTTGTCTGTCGGTAAGCTTGGCCATGGTGCTACGCTTTCAAAGATGATGGGCTTGGTCAGGTGTTGCTACTTACTGGTTGTTTAAACACCTGTTTATCTAAACAGTGACTGTATTTTTAAACAGGATAAAAAATAATGCAAGTGTTTTTTTCGCCGTGCTCTGCAAAAACTTATCAAGAGCCATCGCAACGGCCCATAGATGGCTATGTAGCCGTGCTAGGGACGGGTGGCACCATCGCTGGTCAGGCCAGCGGCGGCGCTGTCAACGACCACTTGGATTACAAGTCTGGGGAGGTGGACATTGACGCACTCATCGGTGATTTGGCACACCGCGTGGTGGTGGCGCATGGAGACGTCGTGTCTGTGGGTGTGGGTGTGCAGTGCGAGCAAGTGGCGCAAATTGACAGCAAGAACGCGAGCTGGGATTTTCTGTGGCGTTTGGCCGCTTCAACGGCAAATGCTTTGGCCGAGCCCCAATGCATGGGGGTTGTTGTCACGCACGGCACTGATACCTTGGAAGAAACTGCGTGGTTTCTGTCGTGCGTGCTGGGCGATAGATTGGCTGCTAAACCTGTGGTGCTCACCTGCGCCATGCGTCCTGCCAACGCGCTGTCCCCAGACGGCCCGCAAAACATGGTGGACGCCATCACGGTTGCCGCGTACGGGGGAGCCAGTGGTGTGCAGGTGTGCGTGGCGGGGGCTTGTTGGTCGGGACAGTCTGTTCAAAAAGTACACCCCTACAGACTGAATGCATTTGACGGCGCAGACGCTGGGCCATTGGCTTATGTGGAGGGGGGGCGTGTGCGTCCTGTGGTTGTGTCAGCGCCGAGTAGGGGTGATCCTCCAGCGTTTGGCTATGCAGCGGCCCGAACAGCGCTCAACAGCGTGATGGCTGGCGGTCCTGTTCCAGCCCAGGCTTGGGTGGAGTTGGTGGTGCACACCGCGGCTTCGAATGTGGCTGTGTTTGATGCATTGAAGCAAGCGGGCGTGCAGGGAGTGGTGGTCATGGCCACCGGCAACGGCACGGTTAATGACCAGTGGTTGGCCGCGCTTCAAGCCCACAGCACAGCCGGTTGGCCTGTGTGGTGTGCGTCGCGTTGCCAGTCTGGTTTTGTTGTGGCGGGGCACAGCGCAGCACGTGTTGAAACCAGCCCCGCGCAATGGCAAACCAGCGATGGGTTGCCAGTGGTGTTGGGTCTGTCGGGTGTGAAGACCCGAATCAGCATGCTGTTGTGGTTGTTAGACCGGACTGACAGTTTGTAAAGCCAAACGTCGGGACGCACCAAGACCCTATGGCATGGCACGCTGGACAGAAGAAAACGCCCTACAAGGGCGTTTGTCGCTGGCTCGTCAGTGTGGACAGAGCAGCCTGAAGGCGCGCCTGTTACACCAAGGCCGCAAAGGCACGTTGGGTGATGTCGTTGACACTGCCAGTGCCGCTGATGGCGCGGTAAGCGGGTGCATTGAGGGGCTCGTCTTTGGCCCAGTTGGCGTAGTAGTCAACCAGTGGACGGGTCTGCTCGTTGTACACGTCAAGGCGTGTCCGAACGGTGGCTTCCTTGTCGTCGTCGCGCTGGATGAGAGGCTCACCAGTGACGTCGTCTGCGCCATCAACTGTTGGTGGGTTGAACTTCACGTGGTAGGTGCGCCCGCTTGACACATGAACCCGACGGCCACCCATGCGCTCAATGATGGCATCAAAGGGGACGTCGATTTCAAGCACAAAGTCCAACTTCACGCCCGCATCCTTCATCGCTTGCGCTTGGGGAATGGTGCGTGGAAAGCCGTCAAACAAAAAGCCCTTGGCACAGTCATCTTGGGTAATGCGCTCTTTAACCAAGCCAATGATGATGTCATCACTGACCAAGCCGCCGGCGTCCATGACTTGTTTGGCTTCAACACCCATGGGCGTACCTGCCTTCACGGCCGCGCGCAACATGTCGCCTGTTGAAATTTGGGGAATAGCAAATTTTTCGCAAATGAACGTGGCCTGAGTGCCCTTGCCAGCGCCAGGCGCCCCCAATAAAATTAGTCTCATGGTCTTCTCACTTAGTTTTTGAATTTTTTGTAGTACGTCCGTAAGGCGAGACGGGCGTTTGGTGTTTTATTTAAACGGAGCAGCATGGCTCACATTTGGGTGAAAGTGAGCATAGCACGCAAGACTTTTATCTGGCTTACGCAGCCAATTTAGGCCACATCTCCCTGACAAGACGCAAGTCTTCAGGCGTATCGACCCCAGGACTTGGGGGGCCTTGCGTGATGTGCACTGCAATTTTGTAGCCATGCCACAGCACGCGCAACTGCTCTAAGGACTCGCTGATTTCTACTGGCGCCATGGGCAGCGTGGGAAAGGTTCGTAAAAAACCTGCCCGGTAAGCGTATATGCCCACGTGGCGCAGAGGTTGTGCCTTAAGGGTGGCTTCGAAGCCTGCGCGCAAGTGCACATCAACAGCCTCTGGTTCTGAATGCGTTTGCGGTGTGGTGGTCAGTGACATGGCATCGCGTGGCCAAGCAATAGGCGCCCGGCTGAAGTACATGGCCGTGTCACGGTGGTCTAACACCACCTTAACGATATTGGGGTTTAAAAAATCTGTTGCACTGTGGATGGCGTGGGCAGCGGTGCTCATCACGCAGTCTGGGCGATCTGTCAGCGTTTGTGCCACCGCGTTAATCAGTTCGGGTGCAATCAAGGGCTCGTCTCCTTGCACGTTGACCACCACAGCGTCGTCCGGTAAGTTGAGCAGCAACACAGCTTGTGCCAAGCGGTCGCTGCCGCTTGGGTGGTCAGTGCTGGTCAGCACACAGGCAATGTGGTGCTGTTCGCAGGCCAAAACTATAGCCGCATCGTCGCCCGCCACCACAACTTGCGTCGCCGCACTGCGCAACGCGCGTTGCGCCACCCGCACCACCATGGGTGCGCCGTGGATATCAGCCAAAGGTTTGTTGGGCAGTCTGCTGGATGACAACCGTGCCGGAATGACCACAGAAAAAGCGGTGTGGGCTGTCTTTGCCATATGCCTATCCCGCGTCGACGGTGCTGCCTAGCGCATCGATTTCGTTGTCAGTTAGCGGCCGTGCCTGGTCCTCTAGCATGATGGGAATCCCACCACGCACGGGGTAGGCCAAGCGCGCGCTACGCGAAATGAGCTCGGTTTTGTCTGCATTCGTACGCAGAGGGCCTTTGGTCACTGGGCACACCAGCATGTTGAGTAGTTTGCTATCCATAAGGCAATGATAGTGGGGAAGTGGTTGAAGAGTGGCACGCGCCCAAGTGCTTGTCTAGTGCTTGCCAAAATGCGTCTGGCAATCCAAGTTCAAGCGGCGCTACCCAGATGTTAAGTGAGGCTGCGTCCGGTCGTTCGCGCAGCTTAACGGCGTCTTTAGCGGTGCAAATGGTGGCTGTGTTGGCGTCAAGCTGGTAGGCACTGGGCCATGTGCCCATCAGCGGGTCGTGGTCAGCAACATGGGCAACGGTGGTGACATGGAAGCCTTGCTCGCGCAACATGGCAGCAAAAACGTGCGGTTTGGCAATACCCGCCAGCACCTGCACACAGTCGCCAGCTTGCGGCGCTGTGCGCGCAACGGGGTCGTCGTGTCCTGACCGCTCAGCCATCAGTGCGTGTAGATCACCCAGGCTGCGGTGAGAAGTGAATACCGGTTGGTCGTGGTTGGCGGGCGCAATACTGGCCTGTTGGACACCGTTTTGCACCACCAAACAAGCGGCGCTAGTGTCTTGGTTATGGCGAGGCCAAGCTTCACGCAACAAACCCGCAGGCAGCAAACGGCCGTTGCCTAGGCCGCGCTCGTCAAACACCACGATTTCTAGGTCTCTAGGCAGGGCAGCATGCTGTAAACCATCGTCGCTGACCAGCAGGTTGACCTGTGGATGCTGCGCTAACAAATGCTGCGCAGCCCACACCCGCTTGGGGTGAACACACACTGGCACGCCAGTGAGCTGCGCCAACAACTTGGGCTCGTCGCCGCACAACGCCGAGGGCGTGTCAACGGTGACCAACAGGGGCGTTGTGAGTGGCCCTGGTGTGGGTGAACGTGTGGCGCTTGGGTCAGGTTGGCTGGCGGCTTTGTAGCCTCTGGCAATGATGCCAACCTGCCAGCCAGCGCGTTGTAAATGCTGCACCACGCTGGCAACAATGGGGGTTTTGCCGGTGCCACCAACCAACACATTGCCCACCACCAATACCGGTACAGCCAATGGTTGACGCGCCATTAGTTGTTGCTGGTGGGCGCGTCGCGCCAAGACCGCGTAGAGGGCAGCCAGCGGTGCCGACACATGGGCCCACAAACCATTGACGCTGGCCCAGCGCAGCCACACCTGCGCCAAGCGCATGTGCCAGTTACCGCCCATTGGTCTCGACTCTGGTGGCAAACTGCAATTGGTTTAAACCGGCCAAACGTGCACTTGACATGGCGTCAATAACCGCTTGGTGGGGGGCACTGCCATCGGCTTCTATGACCACTCGCACTTGTTCGTGTGTGCCAGCGGCTTGCAGCAAAGCCGCGCCCATAGAAGCCGTGCCGCCATTTGAGCGGGTGCCGTTCACGGCGCTGTTGCCCTTGCTGTCTATGCGCACCACGATGGTGTGTGTGCTGGGTTGTTGTGTGTGTGTTTTGGCGGTGGGCAACACAACGCTCAGACCAGCCTTGTTGGCGTACACCGTGGTGAGCATTAAAAACATCAACAGTACCAACAGCACGTCTATGAAGGCAATCAAGTTGATCTCAGGTCCTTCGTGTGAGGCACTTCTGTTGTTGGCAAAACCCTGGCTGGCGCCAGATGCGCTTGTCAATGAGTTGGTGAAACTAAGCTTGGACATCAACAAGGCCTTTCAGCGTTTGCGGGTTCGGGCAACCACATTGAGCAGTTGCTCGGTGCCCAGTTCTAGCTGCATGACCAAGTCGTCAACCCGCGCACGAAGTACACGCCAAGCCAATAAAGCTGGCACAGCAATCATCAGGCCAAAAGCGGTGTTGTACAGCGCAACCGCAATGCCACCAGCCAAAGCGCTGGGGTCAGCTTGACCGGCTTGCCCCAAGGCTTGGGCATTGAACATGTCAATCATGCCAATGACAGTGCCCAGCAAACCCAAAAAAGGCGCAATGCTTGCAACAGTGGCAATGCCAGACAAGTACTTGTTCAACGCGGCAGCTTGCAGGCGGCCAGTTTGTAAAGCCGCTTGGCGCATGGCGTCTTCGTGCGGTGTTTGGGCGATGGCAGCAGCAAAAATCTTGCCCATTACCGAATTGCCACAGGCGGTCAGCGCCGCTGCTGGGCCTTGTTGCAACCACAACTTGGTTATTTTGGTCTGCAAGCCCGGCGCTATGACTTTGTCTGCGCGCAGCACCCAAAAGCGCTCTACTATCAAAGCCAAACCCACAATGGAGCACACAATGAGTGGCCAAATAGGCCATCCGGCGGCTTGTATGATGCTAGTCAAGTTGTGTCCCTGCGTTGTGGGTGAGTTGCCAAATGTTGGTCATCAGTCATTATCCATGTGTGCGTGTTGGAACTGATTGCTTCTGTGGCGCTTTCTGAGCAAAACGGCCCAAGCGAGACCAAAAAGTTGCTCACAGTTTCTGTGTATAACTTTGTTGATAACCAACAAACGCAACCTCAAACAGCCAAGTAAACCGACTGTTTGTTTAGAATGCACAATATTTAAGCAAAAAATTACATAATAAAATCAATGAGTTGCATATATTTTAATGACTTTAACTGGTGTAACACCCCGTTAGGCCATGAATACGGTCATCTGTGGATGACAAGCCAATGATGGCGGGCGATACGCCAACATCTGCTGGTGCGCCAAGCCCATCAGTATGGGCCGTTGGTCAGCTGGTCACAGCCGTAGCGCGCAGCTTGGCCCAGAGTTTCAACCCCGTTCGCGTACGCGGTGAGGTGTCTGGCTTCATGCGCGCATCCAGTGGTCACTGCTACTTCACACTCAAAGACGGTGCTGGCCAAGTGCGCTGTGCCATGTTTAAGCGCGCCGCCTCCATGCTGGTGCAGTTGCCCAAAGACGGCGACACGGTAGAGGTGATGGGCAAGCTGGACGTCTACCCAGCCAGGGGGGACTTGCAGCTGATTGTGGAATCTATGCGCACGGGCGGGCAGGGTGCCTTGTTTGAGCGCTTTTTGGCGCTCAAAGCCAAGCTGGAAGAACAAGGTCTGTTTGACGTGCAGCGCAAACGCGCCTTGCCCGAGTACCCATCGCATATTGGAGTGGTCACATCGCTGGGAGCCGCGGCCTTGCGCGACGTGGTCACCACACTGGAGCGGCGTGCGCCGCATGTTGTGGTGTCCATATTTCCGACCAGCGTGCAGGGCAACTTGGCACCTGGCGAGCTGGTTGCCGCAATGGGCAAAGCCGCGGTTTACCAAGACCCACAGCGCGGGCCTTGCGATCTGGTGTTGCTGGTCCGCGGTGGCGGTTCTCTTGAGGACTTGTGGGCCTTCAATGACGAACAACTGGCGCGCAGCATTGCAGCCATGCCCATGCCCGTAGTCAGCGGCGTGGGCCACGAGACCGATTTTTGCATCAGCGACTTTGTAGCCGACTTGCGCGCACCCACACCCACTGCGGCTGCTGAAATGGCGGCCCCGGCTCAAGCCGACTTGATGGCTCGGCTCAGAGGTGTACAGGATGACTTGCGCACTGCAACCAGCTTGCAACTCGACAGACGTTGGCAGCGACTAGACCGTTTGGGCGCGCGATTGACCAAACCGGTTCAGGCCATTGCTGGGCAGCGCGAGCGCTTGCACAAGCATAAGTTCGCCTTGCAACGAGCTTTGTCCAGGGCGCACGATCTACAGTTGCGCCGCTTTGAGGTGCTTGAGCAAGGGCTTCAAGACGCTGCTCACCAGTTTCTACAGCGCAAAAGCACTGCGTTGCAGCGCTGGACACTGCGCCTGCAAGGCCTCAACCCAACAGCGGCCCTTGACAGGGGCTTTGCATGGGTGCGCCACAGCAATGGTCAAGCCTTGGGCAGTGTGCGCGATGTCCAGCCCGGCCAAGCCTTAACACTGTTTGTGCGTGACGGCCAATTGGATGTGGCGGTGAAAGACTCCCGAGCCGACTAGGGTTTTGTAGGCTGCTTTGGCACACTCAGTCTGTCAGCCCTAGAATAAGCGTTAACGCTTTGTTAAAGCTAAAGCTTTATTAAGCGCCAGCCTAACGGCTTGCCGCGATACGTTACACAAGTTAGTTAGCCAATTCAATTACTCATAAGGAAGCACCATGGAACATACCCTGCCAGCACTGCCATACGCAATCGACGCTTTGGCACCTCATTACAGCCAAGAGGCATTTGAATACCACCACGGTAAGCACCACAACGCGTATGTGGTGAACCTGAACAACCTGCAAAAAGGCACGGAATTTGAAGCCATGGACTTAGAGTCCATCGTGAAGCAATCGGCCGGTGGTGTGTACAACAACGCCGCCCAAGTGTGGAACCACTCTTTCTTTTGGAACTGCATGAAGCCCAACGGTGGCGCAGCCCCAACGGGTGCTTTGGCCGATGCCATCAACACCAAGTTTGGCAGCTACGACGGCTTCAAAGAAGCCTTCGTTAAATCTGCAACAGGCAACTTCGGTTCAGGCTGGACTTGGTTGGTGAAAAAAGCCGACGGCTCTGTTGACATCGTCAACACCGGCCCTGCCGGCACACCGTTGACCACAGCCGACAAGGCATTGATGACGGTTGACGTGTGGGAACACGCCTACTACATCGACTACCGCAATGCACGTCCAAAATTTGTTGAAGCCTTCTTCGACAAGCTGGTGAACTGGGAATTTGCCGAAAAGAACTTTGCCTAAATAGCCCGTGGTCGAGGTGCGACGCTCGCAGCGTTGCGCTGTACCGAACAGCCCGCGTTTGATGCTGTCTCACGCGGGTTTTTTCTCGTCTTTTCTCTGCCCCAACGGGCTTGGCTGCTGGTGACACAGCTCACACGTCAGCGCACTGCCCAGCCGCCTGACATTGGAAATACCTGCCCCACAAAGCAATTGGCCGCGTCGCTGCACAAGTAGGCCACAAAGCTGGTGTCTTCTAGTGCACTGACCAATCGGCCTAGCGGGACCTCTCGCTTTAGACGTTCTTGAAAGCGTGGGTTGGCCTGCACCTCTGCAGGAAAGTAGGTGGGGTTGTCCACAAAATTTTGCGCAATGGCATTGACTTGTATGTTGTCTGGCGCCAACTCAACGCCCACGGCCTGAACAAACGCCAACTGCGCACCGCGTGCGGCGCTGTAACTGGCCGTGCGCTTCATACCCCTCAACGCAGCGGCGCTGCCCATGACAATGACTTTGCCACCCCCTCTGGCCTTCATGCCTGGCACCACAGCGCGCAGCAGTCTGGGCAGTGGGTCGACCATGACTTCAAACACTTGGCGCCACTCGTCGTCTTGAATATCGGCTACAGGCGTAGAGGGCGCAGCCATGGCCAGGTTGATAACCAACACGTCCAATGGCCCGGCACTGTCAATGAGTGCCTGGGCGTCGTGGGGCAGTGTCAGTACGCGTGTATCGGAGATGACATGCGCGCCATGGTCAGCCAACTCGTGCAGCCGATGGCGACGAACAGATTGGTC